>CAYWUN010000077.1:0-14391 GCA_964461315.1 uncultured Aestuarium sp. | reverse complement strand
TGGCTTTGTTCGCGTAAATGGGGTAAATCGGGTTCAAATAGGCCCGAACGGCCACAAAAAACGAGCAGGTTTATGGAAGCAGCGACCGACTACACGATGTGGGCACTTTTTGCGCGTGCCACTCTTCTCGTGAAATTTGTTATGATCATGTTGATGGGCGCCTCGATTTGGTGCTGGGCCGTGATCGTGGACAAAATGATCCAATACCGCAAAGCCCGCGCCGAGGCTGCTGTCTTTGATCGATCTTTTTGGTCTGGCGAGCCTCTTGATGAGCTCTTTGACTCAATCGGCACCAAGCCGCGGGGGCAGGCCGAGCGGATTTTCGCAGCGGGTATGCTCGAGTGGCGGCGTAGTCACCGTCAAGATGGCGGACTGATTGCAGGAGCTCAGGCTCGTATCGACCGCTCGATGGATGTTGCAATTGCCAAAGAGGCGAACGCTCTGCAAAAAGGGCTCCCCGTTCTTGCGACCGTTGGTTCGACAGCACCCTTCGTCGGTCTGTTTGGTACTGTTTGGGGGATCATGAACTCGTTCATCGAAATTGCCCAGCAACAGAACACCAACCTTGCTGTTGTGGCGCCGGGTATCGCTGAAGCTCTACTTGCGACAGGTCTGGGGCTTATGGCCGCTATTCCTGCGGTTATCTTTTATAACAAGCTTTCGGCTGACAGTGATCGTATCCTATCGGGATACGAGGCATTCGCCGACGAATTCGCGACGATCCTCTCGCGCCAGTTGGACAGCTGATCCATGGGTGCTGGTGTCATGAAAAAGGCATCGGGCGGCGGGCGGCGGAGACGTCGTGGCGGCGCTCAGCCAATGGCCGAGATCAACATCACGCCATTTGTTGACGTGATGCTCGTGCTGTTGATCATCTTTATGGTGGCTGCGCCCTTGATGACCGTTGGTGTGCCTGTAGAGCTTCCTAAAACACAAGCGAGCGCGCTTCCGACTGACGAGGAAGAACCACTCACGGTGACGATCACCGCTGAGGGGCTCGTTATGATCCAGAACTCGGATACCGAAGAAGCGCAGCTCGTTGAAAAGCTACAAGCGATTGCGGCAGAACGTACGTCTGATCGCATTTATCTCCGCGCAGATGGTGCCAACAATTGGGACCGTGTCGCTCAGGTCATGGGGCTGCTTAATGCGGGCGGTTTTTCGAACATCGGTCTTGTAACCGACATCGCAACAGCGCCTGGCGGGGCGCGGGAGTAAGGGCGCGATGCCCGTAAGTTTTGGAACCTATGTCTCAGGCGCAGGCCATGTGGCCCTTCTTATCTGGCTTTTGGCCGGATGGGGGCTGAACAACGAGCCGCTTGATTTCCAGATTTCGGAAGTAACCGTCGTCTCAGGGGAGTCCTTTGAGGCATTGGTTCGTGCGACCTCGCCCCAACCCACGACCGAAGTGCCATCGACACCTGTTGCGCCCGTCGTCGAGGAGACGCCAGTGGTCGAAGCGCCGCAACAGGACGCGGCTCCGGAACCTGTGCAGCCTGCAGTGACCGAGGCCCCCGCAGAAGAAACGCCGCCACCTGCGCAGCCACAACCACCGACGCCGCCTGCCGAAGTCGTTGATACCGCGCCCCAGCCACCTCAACCCGAGGTGCTGGCAGGTGCGCCTGATTTACCGGTGAGTGAGCGCCCTCAGGTGCGCCAGGCAGATCGCGTGGCGGATACGCCCGTTGCTCCGCCTCCGCCCGATGTTGAAACTGCGCCTGTTGAGCAAGCCGAAGTCCAAGAGGACGCCGAAAAGCCAGCCGAGCAGGAAACTGTGGTTCAAGATCAAGCTGCGCCAGAAGAGACGACAACCGAAATCGTGACCGAGGCCGAGACCCCAGCGGGTGCGCCCGATACTTCGCCGCGTCCCCCTGTCCGTCCGTCCCGTCCGACGCCTGCGCCACAGACCGAGACCGCTCAGGCTGAGGAAGCGCTTGCTGCGGAAACCACGGACGCTGAGGCGGAAGAACTCGCTGCACTTTTGGCAGGAGGGAGCCAATCGAGCGCGCCGGAAACTGCAACTGCCTCTGGTCCGCCACTATCGGGATCAGAGCAGGAAGCCTTCCGCCTTGCCGTCAGCAACTGTTGGTCGGTCGATCCTGGTGCCGAATGGGCGCGGGTCGTTGTGACGGTCGAGTTCGATCTCACACCTGAGGGCAAAGTGGACGGAGATGTGCGCTTTGTGTCCGCAACTGGCGGCACAGATTCACTGGCCCAAACCGCCTTCCAGACTGCGCGTCGCGCCGTGATGATCTGCGGTGCGCGCGGGTTCAGTCTTCCGGCAGACAAATATGACCACTGGAAACAGGTGGTTCTGACATTTGACCCAGCAACGATGCGCTTAAGATGAAACATTTCATCACTTCTTGGCGTTTTCTTGCCGGTTCGAAAGATTATCAATTGCCCGAGTTATGCGCTAACACTAGCGCTAAGGGGGTGCCGCAGATGTGCGGAGCAAATGAGGATACATATGTTTAAGAAGTTCATGGCGCTCGCATTGGCCCTTGTACTTGCAGGCCCGGTCGCCGCTCAAAACGGCCCGCTGCGGTTGACGATTACCAACGGTGTTATTGAGCCGCTGCCCTTTGCCATTCCGCAGTTTCAAGCGGAAACTGGCGGCAGCGAAGCTCTTGCCGCCGACATAAGCCGTGTCGTAGCCGAAGATTTGATCGGTACCGGTCTGTTCCGTCAGATCCCTTCGACTGCATTTATCAGTCAGCACGCCAGCTTTGGTCAGCAAGTTGCCTATGCTGATTGGCGTGCAATCAACGCTCAGGCCTTGGTGACAGGAGCGGTTTCGGTCCAAGGGCAGCAAATCTTCGTTAAGTTCCGCCTTTATGACGTGTTCTCAGGCAATGAGATGGGCGACGGTCTTCAGTTTGCTGGTACTACCCAAGGCTGGCGCCGCATGTCGCACAAAGTCGCTGACGAAGTTTATGCCCGTATCACTGGTGACGAGCGCTATTTTGACAGTCGAGTAATCTATGTCGCTGAAAGCGGTCCCAAAGATAATCGCTCCAAAGCGATTGCCATCATGGACTATGACGGTGCGCCAAGCAGTATTCAGTACCTGACCAATGGCAATTCTCTGGTGCTTGCGCCGCGCTTTTCGCCCACTGGTGATCGTGTGCTCTACACCACCTACGAGAGTGGAACGCCTCGTATCAATGTGCTCGATGTCGCTTCGGCTGCGGCACAGCCGGTTACGACCGCTCCTGGTGAAATGTCCTTCTCGCCGCGCTTCTCACGCGATGGAACGGGCGTGATTTACTCGCTCTCCTCCGGTGGCAACACTGACATTTGGCGCACTGATTTGCTCAATGGACAGCATACACGGCTTACCAATGCGCCTTCAATCGAGACTGCTCCAAGTTATTCGCCCGACGGCAGCCAGATCGTCTTTGAAAGCGACCGTTCGGGTACGCCGCAGCTCTATGTCATGGGGGCGAACGGTGGAGAAGCGCGTCGTATTTCCTTTGGCGAGGGCCGCTATGGCACCCCAGTCTGGTCCCCGCGCGGTGACTTGATCGCATTCACTAAGCAGAATGCTGGTCGCTTCCACATTGGTGTCATGCGCACTGATGGATCGGAAGAGCGTCTGTTGTCCTCTGCTTCGGGAAGCGCGCTTGACGAAGGTCCAACTTGGTCTCCTAACGGGCGCGTTGTCATGTTCTTCCGCGAAACTCTGGGCGCGAATGGCGGTCCATCGCTCTATTCGGTTGATGTCTCCGGTCGCAATTTGCGTCAGATTCCCGTTGGCGGATTTGCATCGGACCCATCATGGGGCCCACTTCAGCGGTAACAAAATCTAGAGCGGATTCCCAAGGGGTCCGCTCCATGCTAATGTAGCGTTTAACGAGCACAAATAACCTATACAGGATCTACCCAATGCGCAGCCTCACAAAAGCCGCACTTATTCTTCTGGCCCTTTCGACGGCCGCATGTACCCGCCCTGATCGTTTTGGTGATAATGGCAATTCCGTAGACCTAAATGCCGCAGGCGCAGGTCTTGCGGGATCGGCAAGTGATCCAACAAGTCCGGCTTACTTCAGCCAGACCGTTGGCGATCGCGTATTCTTCCTTGTCGATCAGTCCACTCTTACGGCCGAGGCGATGCAGGTCCTTGATGGTCAGGCAAACTGGCTCATGACGAACACTGACTACCTTGCGCTGATCGAAGGTCATGCCGACGAGCAAGGCACCCGTGAATATAACCTCGCACTGGGTGCGCGCCGCTCGAACGCGGTGCGCGAATACCTCGTGTCCAAAGGAATTCCTGACGCGCGTATTCGCACAATTTCCTACGGCAAAGAGCGCCCGACCGCTGTTTGCGCAGAAGAATCGTGCTACTCGGTTAACCGCCGCGCCGTTACGGTGATTTCGATCGGTAGCATTGGTTAAAATTTCTAAAGAGGAGAGCAGGATGATCCGGCGTCTCGCATTCGTATTCATGATCGCTCTGTCTTCGCCGATGGTGGCGAGTGCACAGCAAACAGAAACGCTTGCAGATATTCGGGCGCAATTGTCTTCTCTCTATGTTGACGTCCAGAACCTCCGCTCCGAACTTTCGGCCAGCGGGGGGCTGACTGCGACGACAGGCGCGGGAAGCACGCTTGATCGCTTGAATGCGATTGAGGCAGAACTACAGCGCCTGACTGCCAAGTCCGAAGAGCTTGAATTCCGTATCAATCAGATTACCGAGGATGGAACACGCCGAATTACTGATCTGGAGTTCCGCTTGTGTGAACTGGAAGAAGGTTGTGATCTGTCGCTCGTCGGGACGGGCACGACCTTGGGCGGCGTTGATAGTGCGGCTTCTATTCCAGCACCTCAGGAGCAAACTGCCTCTACGCCCGAACTCGCAGTTGGTGAAGAAGCTGATTTTGCAACGGCCGAGGCAGCGCTATCCGAGGGTGATTTCACCACTGCGGCTCAACTCTTTGCGACATTTGTCGAAAGCTACCCCGGCGGTGCACTGAACGCGCAGGCACATTACCTGAGGGGTGAAGCTCTCGAAAGCCTTGGAAATATGACAGATGCAGCGCGTGCTTATCTTGCGAGCTTCTCTGTCGACCAGTCTGGCGAGATTGCACCAGATGCGCTTTTCAAGCTTGGCTACTCGCTTGGGGCCATCGGGCAGGTTCAGGATGCTTGTATCACCCTTTCGGAAGTGGTTTCTCGCTTTCCCGATCTAGAGGCTGCGGCTGATGCCAAGGCTGCGATGCAGTCGCTTTCCTGCGGGTAAGGTGAAGAGTTCCTTTAATACGCATTTTGTTCGTGTGCCGAATGCGCTCGGCCTCGCCGTTTCGGGTGGAAGCGATAGCCTTGGGCTTCTGGCAATCGCGCGTGAATGGGCTGCAGAGCACTCTGTACAGTTAGCCGTTGCGACCGTGGATCACGGCCTTAGGCCCGAAGCCGAGGAAGAAGCCGCTTACGTTGCTGATTTATGTCGGTCGTGGGGCATCCCTCATAGCGTTCTTACTTGGTCAGATCATCCCCAGAACGGTAACCTAATGGCCGAAGCGCGGAGCGCCCGATACCGGCTTATCGCGGATTGGGCAAAGGAGTGCGGGATTCAAGATGTCGCGCTTGGCCACACGTCAGACGACAACGCCGAGACCTTTGTGATGGGCCTTATGCGTGGAGCGGGACTTGATGGTCTATCGGGCATGCGGGGCCAGTTTGAGGCCCATGGCATTCACTTTCACCGTCCCCTGCTTGGTGTGTCGCGTTCGAACCTTAGAGCCTTGCTTCGCGAACGGGAAATCAAATGGGTTGATGATCCCACGAATGACGATGAACACTATGATCGGGTAAGGGTTCGCAAGGCGCTTGCGGGTCTGAGCGACCTTGGGCTCGAATTTGACAAAAGCATTTCTAATCTTCGCGCCACGCGAAGCGATCTTATGCTGGAGCTTTGGTCGAAAATTGAAAGCAGTTTGTCGGTCACTCCGATTGATGTGCAAATCGAAGAGAAGACGTTTCTCTCGCTCACACCTGAATTCCGCCGCCGGTTATTCAACGTTACCTTGCGGTATGTCAGCGGAAGCGATTACCCCCCCCGAGCGGACAAGGTTCAAAGGCTTGTCTGTGGTGGTTATCAGGAGACAGCGACTTTGGCTGGAGCGCTCGTCTATCTCCGTAAAGGTGTCATCCATATCACTCGCGAATTGAACAAGGTGCAGAACCTTGAGGCCAAAGTTGGCGAAGTTTGGGACAGTCGTGCAATAGCCAATGGCCCGAATTCAACCGTGAGAATCCGCGCTTTGGGTGAAAATGGGCTGAGACAGATTGGCGCGATTTGGCGAGAAACCGAAAATCCGAGGCGTTCTTTGATCTCGTCTCCCGCAATTTGGGAGGGCGAAAAGGTGGTTTTTGCCCCATATGCGGGCGTTTTTCATCCTGATTGGGAAATTAATTGCAAATGGGACGTCGCGAGTTTGCGCGCATTTGTATTAACGCATTGAACAACCTTTTCTGATCCCTATTTTAAGGACACGGTTGGCGCGACTCTTGCGCTACCGACGAATTTCAAAGGAGTTCCCCTTGGGTAACGCGCGCAATATCGTTTTCTGGGTCGTCCTGTTCCTGCTGATCGTCTCGCTGTTCAATATTTTCAGCGGCGGCAGCAGCAGCCTTCAGGCATCGAGCCGGAACTATTCCGAATTTGTTTCTGCTGTTGATAATGGCACGGTGACCGAAGTCACGATAGACGGCGAAAAGCTGCTCTATACTGCTGCTGACGGTCGTAGCTATGTCACCATCAAGCCTTCGGACGCGAAGATTACCGACGAGCTCATAGCAAAGAACATCCCTGTTCGTGCAGAGAGCCAAGAACAGTCGACGTTCCAAGCCTTCATCTTGAGCCTGCTGCCGTTTGTTCTTTTGATCGGTGTGTGGATATATTTCATGAACCGCATGCAAGGCGGCGGTCGTGGTGGTGCGATGGGCTTTGGAAAATCCAAGGCCAAGCTGCTTACCGAAAAGCAGGGCCGTGTGACATTTGATGATGTTGCGGGCATTGATGAAGCCAAGGAAGAGCTCGAAGAAATCGTAGAATTCCTCCGCAATCCGCAGAAGTTCTCGCGTCTTGGCGGCAAGATCCCCAAAGGTGCGCTTCTCGTCGGCCCTCCGGGTACAGGTAAGACCCTCCTTGCGCGTGCGATTGCAGGCGAGGCAGGGGTTCCGTTCTTCACCATCTCTGGTTCTGATTTTGTTGAAATGTTCGTTGGTGTCGGTGCATCGCGCGTTCGTGACATGTTTGAACAGGCCAAGAAGAACGCCCCATGCATTGTCTTCATCGACGAAATCGACGCTGTCGGCCGTGCACGTGGTGCCGGTTATGGCGGTGGTAACGACGAACGTGAACAGACACTTAACCAGCTTCTGGTCGAGATGGATGGTTTCGAAGCGAATGAGGGTGTCATCATCGTTGCTGCGACGAACCGCCGTGATGTTCTTGACCCTGCGCTTCTACGTCCTGGCCGTTTCGACCGTCAGGTCACCGTTCCGAACCCCGATATCAAAGGTCGCGAAAAGATCCTTGCTGTGCACGCACGCAAGACCCCGCTAGGCCCTGATGTCGATCTTCGTATCATTGCGCGCGGCACCCCAGGTTTCTCGGGCGCGGACCTAATGAACCTTGTGAACGAGGCGGCGCTTATGGCTGCTCGTGTTGGTCGCCGCTTTGTTACTATGGTCGATTTTGAAAACGCAAAGGACAAAGTCATGATGGGCGCAGAGCGTCGTTCTATGGTCCTGACCGCTGATCAAAAAGAAAAGACCGCTTATCACGAAGCTGGCCACGCTGTGGTTGGTTTGGCTCTGCCCAAATGTGATCCCGTCTATAAGGCAACGATCATTCCCCGCGGTGGCGCGCTTGGCATGGTGGTTTCTCTCCCCGAAATCGATCGCCTGAACTGGCACCGCTCTGAGTGCGAGCAGAAGCTGGCCATGACAATGGCTGGTAAGGCTGCCGAAGTTCTCAAGTACGGCGAAGACGAAGTCTCGAACGGCCCCGCAGGCGACATTCAGCAAGCTTCGCAGCTTGCTCGCGCTATGGTTCTGCGTTGGGGGATGTCGGACAAAATTGGTAACATCGATTACTCTGAAGCACACGAAGGGTATTCGGGTAACACCGCTGGCTTCTCGGTTTCGGCCAACACCAAAGAGATGATCGAGCAAGAAGTGAAGCGCTTCATCGACGAAGGCTACCAGAACGCTCTGCGCATCCTTAAGGAAAAGCACGACGAATGGGAGCGCCTTGCTCAGGGTCTTCTTGAGTTCGAAACCCTCACGGGTGAGGAAATCGAGCGGGTGATGAAGGGCGAGCCTCCACATTCTGGCGGCGATAGCGGCGAGGCAGCCGATGATACCTCTGCTTCAGTTACCGAACTTCCCAAGACGCGCAAGCCGCGCAAGCCCAAGGCGACCGATGTCTCGGGTGAGCCGGAGCCCTCGGCTTGAGCCAAAGCCAAATGAACACGTGGAACCCCGAAACCTATGAAAGGTTTCGGGGTTTGCGTTTGCGGCCCGCTATCGACTTGCTTTCACAAGTTGGACCATTGCCGTCGGGCGCTGTGGTTGACCTTGGATGTGGGGCAGGTGCGGTTGCAGAGGCTCTTCGGGCTCGTTTTGATCGCCCGCTGGTTGGAGTCGATGCCTCTTCTGAAATGCTTGCCAAAGCATCAGGCTATGATCGTTTGGAGAAGGCTGACATTAGAACTTGGTCGCCTGCGGAAACCTGTGCTCTAATCTTTTCGAATGCTGCCCTACATTGGCTTCCCGATCATGACCAGCTGTTCCCGCGACTTGCAGGACTGACGAGCGGCATTCTAGCTGTTCAAATGCCAGCTCAGCATAACGCCCCATCCCACAAGGGTGCGCGTGATCTAGCGGAAAGGATGTTTCCGTCAAAGTTCGACTATTCTTGCTATACCTCCAATGTTTTAGAAGCGGTTCAATATATCGAGATGCTTGCGCCTTTTGGCAGTGTGAACGCCTGGCAAACGACATACTTCCAAACACTCGCAGCGGCAAAAGATGCGCACCCCGTTCGACGGTTCACGGAGTCGACTATGCTGCTCCCGATTTTGGTGCGGTTGGACGAAGACGAGCAGAAGTCGTATCTTCGAGCCTATGATGATCAGTTGCTTGACGATTACCCGCTCCAAGCCGACGGCGGGGTCATGTTTCCTTTCTTACGGCTCTTTTTTACGCTGACAAAGGACTAGCTCTATGCCCGCCTTGAAACCCACTGATGTCGTCGGCGAAGTCGTTTGGTTGGGCGCGATGCCAGACTACTCCACCACGACAATATGCGCGCGCGCGCAATCTAGTTTGGAACTGACGTTTTCCGGTGCTGTTGGGGACGCTCATTACGGCGAAACACGAGCGTCCTGTGTGCGGGTTACGGCGCAATATGAAAAGGGTACAACGATCCGCAACACCCGCCAAATATCGGTGGTGAGCGAAGAAGAGCTTGCCGAGATTGCGGAGCGCCTTGGGATGGAGCGGCTTGACCCACTTTGGCTTGGCGCCACGATCGTTGCGCGCGGCATCCCAGATTTTAGTTTTGTCCCGCCATCCTCGCGTCTTCAGTTTTCAAATGGGGCAACGATCACGGTCGATATGCAAAACCGACCTTGTAGCATTGTTCGAAATACCATCTCGGCGCATGTCAATGGGCAAGGCGCAGACTTTGTCTCAGCGGCAAGAGGGCGCCGCGGGATCACTGCTTGGGTCGAGAGAGAAGGGCAAATCGCCATTGGGGATAGCATCCGAGTGCATATTCCTGATCAGCGAGGATGGAAGCCCTAGGCTACAAAATGTTCCGATCGTGGAATTTGGTTTCCACCTTGGGCGATTCCGCTTTCGAAAATGTCGGAATCGGCCCCGTTCTTCGCTAGCGCTACCGTTAGACATAGGTCTAGAGAGCCGCCAGGAGAGGGCGGCGTTAGTCCTATGGAGGAGCAATGAGCTACAAGACTGATATTCAGATCGCGCGTGAGGCCAACAAGAAACCGATCCAAGAGATCGGCGCCAAGCTCGGGATCGCAAGCGAACATTTGCTGCCCTATGGTCATGACAAAGCCAAGCTGTCGCAAGATTTCATCAACAGCGTCCAAGGCAAGCCGAACGGCAAGCTCGTCCTCGTCACCGCGATCAACCCGACACCTGCTGGTGAAGGCAAAACTACCACGACCGTTGGTCTTGGGGACGGCCTGAACCGCATTGGCAAGAAAGCAGCGATTTGTATTCGCGAAGCATCCCTTGGGCCGAACTTTGGCATGAAGGGTGGCGCTGCAGGTGGCGGTATGGCTCAGGTCGTTCCGATGGAAGACATGAACCTGCACTTTACGGGTGACTTCCACGCGATCACGTCGGCGCACAACCTTCTTGCCGCGATGATCGATAACCATATTTACTGGGGTAACTCGCTCGACATCGATATCCGCCGCGTTGCATGGCGCCGCGTGATGGATATGAACGATCGCGCTCTGCGTCAGATCAACGTCTCACTCGGCGGTGTGGCCAACGGTTTCCCGCGTGAAGCAGGCTTCGATATCACCGTTGCGTCCGAAGTGATGGCGATCCTTTGCCTTTCCAAGGATCTTGCGGACCTTCAGCGCCGTCTGGGTGATATGATTGTCGCGTACCGTCGCGATAAGACCCCCGTTTATTGTCGCGATATTAAGGCCGACGGTGCGATGACCGTTTTGCTCAAGGACGCGATGCAACCGAACCTTGTTCAGACGCTGGAGAATAACCCTGCGTTTGTTCACGGTGGACCTTTTGCGAACATCGCACACGGCTGTAACTCGGTCATCGCCACGACGACCGCTTTGAAAATTGCGGATTACGTTGTGACCGAAGCCGGTTTCGGCGCTGACCTTGGTGCGGAAAAGTTCTTTGACATCAAATGCCGCAAGGCAGGTCTCAAGCCAGACGCAGCGGTCATTGTCGCCACAGTACGCGCGATGAAGATGAACGGCGGCGTTGCCAAGGCGGACCTTGGTGCCGAGAACGTCGAAGCGGTCAAGAAAGGTTGCCCGAACCTCGGTCGCCACATCTCGAACGTCAAATCGTTCGGTGTGCCTGTCGTCGTCGCCATCAACCACTTCGTCACTGACACGGACGCGGAAGTCGAAGCCGTAAAAGCCTATGTTGCTGAAATGGGAGCGGAAGCCATCCTGTGTAAGCACTGGGCCAAGGGTTCGGAAGGTATCGAGGATCTGGCCAAGAAGGTCGTTCAGCTTGCTGAAAGCGGCTCGTCAAGCTTTGCTCCGCTTTATCCCGACGAAATGTCGCTCTTCCAAAAGATCGATACCATCGCCAAGCGCATCTACCACGCTGACGAGGTTATTGCGGACAAGAAAATCCGCGATCAGCTCAAGGAATGGGAAGCGCAGGGCTATGGCAACTTGCCGATCTGTATGGCCAAGACGCAGTACTCCTTCTCGACTGATCCGAACCTGCGCGGCGCGCCGACGGGGCACTCGGTTCCGATCCGTGAAGTCCGCTTGTCGGCCGGTGCTGGTTTCGTTGTTGTCATTTGCGGTGAGATCATGACGATGCCTGGCCTGCCAAAAGTGCCGTCAGCGGAAAACATTTGTCTCAACGACGACGGCCAGATTGAAGGTCTGTTCTAAGGTTATTGAAACTTGAACCAAGCAGGGGCATGAAGCGCAAAACTTCTGCCCCGGCAAAGCGCGCCTGTTATGGCGTGCGCAACATTGGGGCCCGCAGGCGCGGGCCTCGCAAATTTTAGGAGGTCGCCTGAATGGCTGCAAAAGTGATCGACGGCAAAGCCTTTGCCGCTACCGTCCGTGAAAAAGTTGCCGCGCATGTTGCTCGTCTCAAAGAAGAGAACGGCGTCACGCCTGGTCTTGCTGTTGTTCTCGTTGGCGAAGACCCCGCCTCGCAAGTGTATGTGCGCTCCAAGGGGAAGCAAACTGTCGAAGTCGGCATGAATTCCTATGAACATAAGCTTGCCGCAGATACCTCCGAGGCGGATCTTCTTGCTTTGATCGACAAGCTCAACAACGATCCTGCTGTGCACGGCATTCTGGTTCAGTTGCCACTTCCGGCGCACCTCAATTCCGACCTCGTGATCAACTCGATTGATCCGGCCAAGGATGTTGATGGATTCCACATTTCCAACGTCGGTCTGCTCGGCACTGGTCAAAAGGCGATGGTGCCTTGCACACCTCTTGGCTGCTTGATGATGCTTCGCGACTATCATGGCTCGCTCGCTGGCATGAACGCGGTTGTTATCGGTCGATCAAACATCGTGGGCAAACCGATGGCGAACCTTCTGCTCGCGGATAGCTGCACTGTGACGATTGCACACTCTCGGACCAAAGATCTCGCAGGTGTTGTTCGACAGGCCGATATCGTGGTTGCAGCCGTTGGCCGCTCCGAGATGGTACCTGGCGATTGGATCAAAGAAGGGGCAACCGTCATCGACGTTGGTATTAACCGCGTTGATGCGGGCGATGGAAAAAATCGTTTGGTCGGCGACGTCCATTATGAAAGCGCGGCAGCTGTTGCCGGTGCGATCACCCCCGTGCCGGGTGGCGTGGGTCCGATGACGATCGCGTGCCTTTTGGCAAATACTCTGACAGCATGCTGTCGTGCGCATGGGCTTTCTGAGCCCGAAGGTCTAACTGCCTGATAGACAAATTTAAAAACCCGCTTCAAAGCGGGTTTTTTTATGTTTAAGAAAGCAATGTTGTACCAGTCTGGCTAAGTTTAAGTCGATTAAAGTCTTTTATTGAATCACACGATGAACCAAATTTTGCGCAGCAAATTGAAGCAGTTCTACGAGAAGCGCCTAGTTGCGGTTTGGATTATTGCATCCACGGTTCTTATGGTGTCCGCGCCTTTCGGTACGGCGTTCCTGTCTTTTGATCAGCGTTTGCTCTATTGGCCCATCATTGTAGGTGTCGCCCTGACGCTTTCTGGCGCAATCCGTGTGATCATTCCAAGCTTTGGCGCGAATGAGATTTTGCGCGATGCGGTCGTAGGCGTAATTTTTGCGCTCTGCTTCGTGCCTTGTATATGGATTTTGACCGAGTTTATCCTCGGGTTCTCGGATTTAGACTCGCAAGATATTTTGCGTTTGTTTCGAGATATTACGGTCTTTTCCATTCTCTTATCGATCGTACGAGGTCGGTTCGAACGTCGGAGGCAGGTGGTCGAAGCGGTTGACCCGCGAGAAGGTTCAGAGAGGCCTCGTCTATTTGATCGGTTTTCTGCGCCTGAAGATGCCCAAATTATGCGGCTTGCAGCTGATAACCACTATGTGGACGTATTTCTGGACAATGGCACCACCGAGCGTTTGCTGATGCGTTTGCGCGATGCTGTTGCGGAAATTGATCCAGTTGATGGATTTTATACGCATCGCTCGCACTGGGTCTGTAGTGCCTTTGCCGTTAAGGGGCACCGTGACGCAGGGCGCGACTATGTAGTTATGAGCGATGAGTTTCTTGTTCCGGTCTCGCGCACCTATAAAACGGCTCTCGTTGAAAAGGGCTTTAGTTTTTAGTTGATCCGAGTGATCAAGCCGCCTGCATGGCGCTGTACCTGTCCTGCGTGTTCCAGAGTGACAAGGGCCGGAGAGACCTCGCGCGCACTTGAAGCGAGATCGCGGATCAATTGATCCTCGGCAACGGGCGATGGCCCAAGTTTCTCAAGTATTTGATTGTGGAGCTTTTTAGTTTCTCGGAGCGGGAGCGCTTGTTGCTTCGGCGCTTGGGGTTTATCCAAGCGTTGCGAGATCTTCGACGATTGGAGCGCTTCGATCACGTCCTCGGCCGAGCGAATCAAAGTTGCACCATCGCGTATCAAACCGTTGCATCCGGAAGCGCGCCCGTCGAAGGGATGCCCCGGAACAGCAAGAACCTCGCGGCCTTGGGAAAGTGCGCTTTGCGTCGTGATCAAAGTTCCCGAGCGCGAAGCGGCTTCGATGACAATGACCGCTTGGGAAATGCCCGAAACTATCCTATTGCGCGGTGGGAAGTGTCGAGCTTGCGGGATCAGGCCCATAGGCTGTTCGGAAAGGCGAAGTCCATTGGATGCGATCTGTTGCGCGAGCGTTTCGTTTTCTTTGGGGTAGATGACGTCAACGCCACCAGCTTGGACGGCAATGGTCCCCATCGGGAGTGCAGCCTCATGAGCGGCAGTATCTATTCCCCGAGCAAGGCCAGAGACAACGCAATAGCCCGCTGAACCGAGGTCGATTGCGAGCTTTCGAGCCATCCGAAGACCCAAAGAGGACGCATTTCGCGCCCCTACGATGGCGATCATTGGTTTGCTGAGCACCGTTGCTTGCCCAGTGGACCAGAGCAGGGGAGGTGCGTCTTCGATTTGGGCCAACAATTCAGGGTA
>CAYWUN010000076.1:0-14544 GCA_964461315.1 uncultured Aestuarium sp. | reverse complement strand
GCCGCTTCTTTGACAATGAAATGCGCGAAGCCGCTGGCGATTGCTTTGTTCAGGTCGGTCTGCCGTTCGGTGGCTGGGGCAGCTTCAACGGCCGTCCGCTCGCCACTGCCGAAGACTACCTGCGCGCCGCGTTCCACTACGCCGCGATGGGTGGCGACGCCTACTATTGCTCGGCCTCCTACGACATCCAAAAGACCCTTGCAGACAACCATCTGCCGGTCATCGGTCACATCGGTCTGATCCCGTCCTATATCACTTGGACCGGCTGGCGCGCTGTCGGCAAAACCGCCGACGAGGCTGAAGCGCTGTGGCGTCACACCCAGATGCTCGAAAAAATCGGAGTCTTCGGTGCTGAGCTCGAAGTCGTTCCAGATCGCGTTGCCAAGTTCCTGACCGAGAATTCCTCGCTTCTGATGCTGGGCATGGGCGCTGGCAAATATGCCGACGCACAGTACCTCTTCACCGAGGACGTTTGCGGCTACGGCGTCAACCACAAGCCGCGCCACGGCAAGGTCTACGCCGACATGGGCCCGAAGATGAAAGCCCTGCAAGAAGAGCGTATCGCTGCGTTCAAGGCGTTCCGCGCCGACGTGGACAACGGCGGTTATCCGGCAGCCGAACATTCGGTCGCCATCAAGGATGACGAATACGACGCTTTCATCAAGGCGGTGAAGTAATGTTGCGGGTGGGGGTAGTCGGTTACGGTACGGGCGGTCAGCATTTCCACACGCCGTTCATTGCGGCGGCCGAGGGCTGCGAACTTGCGGGCATTGTCGCCCGCGCACCTGCGACCATCGCAAAGGCCAACGCGGACTGGCCGGATGTTCCGGTCTTCGCGAGCCTTGGCGATATGATCGCTGCCGGTGTCTGCGATGCCGTCACCGTTACAACCCCGCCGCAGACCCGCCGTGCTCTCGTCCTTGAGGCGATCGAGGCGGGACTTCATGTGATCGCTGACAAACCCTTTGCACCTGATTATGCAGGCGCGATGGAGCTGGACGCGGCGGCCAAGGCCAAGGGTGTGACGCTGGGCGTTTACCAGAACCGCCGTTTCGATGCAGACCTGCAAACACTGCGCAAGCTTGTCTTGGATGAACGTCTTGGCACTGTCTGGAGTGTCCATTCCCGCATGGATCAGAACGGTGCGCACACTCTTGAAGCTGGCCCAACGGGCGGACTTTTGCGCGATCTGGGAAGTCATGTGGTCGATCAAATGATCTATCTGCTTGGCCCCGTTGCTGCCGTTGATTGCCAAATGGATCATGTCGATTTGCCCGAAGGCAAAACAGACTGCGCGTTTAATATCACGCTGCGCCATGAGAATGGCTCGCACAGCCATCTTTCGGCGTCCAAGTTGAACTTCGTCGATCAGCGGGAATTCCGTGCCTATGGCAGCAAGGGGTTCTACCAATCGATGACCATCGACGTTCAAGCGCAAGACATCTTTGCAGGCAAGCGCCCCGCAGATGATCTTGCCGCTTGGGGGTACGAGCCAGAAGGCTGTTGGGGAACACTTCGGACCGCGATCGGGGCAGAGATTGTGCCTTCTGAACAAGGGCGCTATCACGACTATTACGAAGCCTTTGCTCGCGCGATTAAGGATGGCACCCCGCCGCCCGTAACCGCAGAGCAGGGTGCACGAACCCTTGCCGTTCTCGATGCCGCTCGCCAAAGCGCTGAAACGTCACAAACAGTTTTACTCTAACACCTCTAAGGAAAGAAAATGCTCAAGGTGGGTCTCCTCGGTGCCGGTCGTATTGCCGGTGTCCACGCAACTGCAATCTCTTCAAACCCAGGCTCGACGCTCGTCGCCGTTTCAGACAAGTTTCCTGAAGCTGCGCAAAAGTTGGCAGCTCAGTATGGCTGCGAAGCCCGCGAAACCGACGCGATCCTGAATGATCCCGAAATCAACGCGGTTCTCATCGCAACTTCAACCGACACGCACTCGGATCTGATCGAACGCGCAACGGCTGCTGGTAAAGCGGTGCTCTGCGAAAAGCCTGTTGATCTGTCGCTTGAGCGTGCTCAGGCTTGCCTCAAGAACGTAAATGGCAAACCCGTCATGATCGGTTTCAACCGTCGCTTTGACCCGAACTTCGGTGCACTCAAAGCTGCGCTGAACAACGGTGAGATCGGTAAAGCCGAACTTCTCTCCATCACTTCGTTTGACCCCGCGCCGCCGCCCGTTTCGTATATCAAAGTGTCTGGCGGTCTTTTCCGTGACATGATGATCCACGACTTTGACATGGCAAACTTCATCATGGGCGAGGCCCCTGTTTCGGTTTCTGCTGCTGGTTCGTCCATCGTGGACTCCGAAATCGGTGCAGCCGGCGACGTGGACACTGCTGTCGTGACGCTGACCTATGCAGACGGCCGTATCGCAGTCATCAAGAACTCGCGTCGCGCTGTGTATGGCTACGACCAGCGCGTTGAACTTCTTGGTTCCGAAGGTCTCCTTCAGGCCCAGAACATGCTCGAAAACACCGTGGTCAAATCGACGACCGCAGGTGTGACCGGTGCCAAGCCAACCTACTTCTTCCTTGAGCGCTACATGCCCGCATATGCTGCCGAATGGGCGGCTTTTGTGGATGCAGTCAACGGCGGCACCGCACTGCCTGTGACCCTTGAGGATGGCGTCGCTGCCCTCGCAATGGCCGAAGCTGCGACCCGTTCGGTCAAAGAAGGCCGTCCGGTCAAGCTCTCTGAAGTCTAAAAGAAGGGCGGCGCGGGGATCACCCGCGCCGCTTTTGCATTAGCTGTAAGTGGTGACGGGCGTACCCGCGATCGCCGACATATTCAGCAATCCACGCGGTGTAATAGACTGCGTCACGATGTGCGCTTTGTTCGCCATTCCCATCAAAATTGGACCAACTTCGAGGCCGCCGCCTTTGGTTTTGAGAATGTTGCGTACGCCCGAAGCTGCATCGGTATTCGCAAAGACAAGCACGTTCGCAGGTCCCTGCATCCTTGATTGCGGGAAAATGCGGCCGCGCAGCTCAACATCAAAAGCCGCGTCGATGTGCATTTCGCCTTCATAGCAGAAATCGCGCGGCTCACTGTCGAGGATCGCAAGCGCAGCACGCATCCGACGACCGGAGTCTGTGTCGAGGTTACCGAACTGAGAATGCGAGCAGAGCGCGATATTCGGAACGAGGCCGAACCGCTTTACGTGACGCGCAGCGCCAATCACGGTCTCGGCGATCTGGGCGGGTGTTGGTTCGGGATGAACCTGCGTATCGGCGATGAACAGCGGCCCGTCTTCAAGGATCATCATGGAAAGAGCGCCAACGGGATGAAGCCCATCGCGGCCAAGAACCTGATTGACGTAGTTGAGGTGCCATAGGAACTGACCGAAAGTGCCACAGATAAGGCTATCCGCCTCACCACGATGAACCATGACTGCGCCGATTGCAGTGGTGTTCGTGCGCATAATCGCTTTGGCAAGATCAGGGGTCACACCCTGACGTGCCATCAGTTCATGATAGGTGCCCCAGTAGTCGCGGTATCGCGGGTCGTTCTCGGGGTTCACAATCTGAAAGTCTTTGTTGGGGCGAATGCTGAGACCTGCACGTTCGCAGCGTAGTTCGATGACCTCTGGGCGACCGATCAGGATCGGAAGGTCGGTCGTCTCTTCCATAATCGCTTGGGCCGCGCGAAGAACGCGTTCATCTTCACCCTCTGCGAATACGATCTTGCGCTCGGCAGTGCGGGCTGCCTCGAACACTGGGCGCATGAGCATCGCTGACTTAAACACCGAGCTATCAAGCTTTTGTTTATAGGCGGCGAGGTCTTCGAGCGGGCGCGTTGCAACGCCTGTTTCCATCGCAGCCTTGGCCACCGCCGAGGCGACAACACCCATCAGGCGAGGATCGAACGGTTTGGGGATAAGGTATTCTCGGCCAAAAGTGAGCTGTTCGCCATGATACGCCGCGGCAGCCTCTGCTGAAGTCGTCGCACGGGCGAGGGCGGCGATGCCTTCGATACAGGCGATCTTCATCTCGTCGTTGATCTCTGTTGCGCCCACGTCAAGCGCACCGCGGAAGATAAACGGGAAGCAAAGCACGTTGTTCACTTGGTTCGGATAGTCGGAACGACCCGTTGCCATAATCGCATCGGGCGCAACCTCGCGGAGCGCCTCGGGGAGGATTTCTGGCGTTGGGTTCGCAAGTGCAAAGATGATTGGACGATCGGCCATCTTTGCGGCCATTTCAGGTTTGAGAACGCCGGGACCCGAGAGGCCAAGGAAAAGGTCTGCGCCGTCTATCACGTCGGCCAAAGTGCGCAGATCGGATTTCTGAGCGTATTCTGCCTTTTGCGGCGTCATTTCCTCAATGCGGCCTTCGTAGACAAGGCCAGCAATATCACAGAGCCAAACGTTTTCGCGCTTTACACCAAGTTTGAGCAGCATGTTGAGGCAGGCGATACCCGCCGCGCCGCCACCAGTTGAGACGACTTTGATGTCTTCGAATTTCTTACCTGCGACATGGATCGCGTTTGTTGCAGCCGCACCGACCACAATTGCGGTCCCGTGCTGGTCGTCGTGGAATACGGGAATGCCCATCCGCTCGCGGCAGATTTGTTCAACGATAAAGCAATCGGGCGCCTTGATGTCTTCGAGGTTGATCGCGCCAAAGGTTGGTTCCAGCGCGCAAACAATATCCGCAAGTTTGTATGGGTCGGGTTCGTTCAGTTCGATGTCAAAACAGTCGATATTGGCGAACTTCTTGAAAAGAACAGCTTTTCCTTCCATCACTGGCTTTGACGCAAGGCCGCCGATGTTCCCAAGACCGAGAACCGCTGTGCCGTTTGACACGACCGCAACAAGGTTGCCTCTTGCCGTATAGTCACGGGCGGTATCAGGGTTCGCTTTGATCTCAAGGCAGGCCTCTGCCACCCCAGGCGAGTAAGCACGGGATAGGTCGCGGCCGTTCGCAAGGGGCTTGGTGGCGCGGATTTCAAGCTTACCTGGTTTCGGAAACTTGTGATAATCGAGTGCGGCCTGACGCTGAAGATCGCGGCTATCGTCGGTCATGTGACTTCCTTGATTGAGATAGTTTAGTGTTAAACTAATTTTCCATTAGCTCATTTCTGATTGGTTTCCTAGGGTCAATTCCCCAATAACTTTGAGTTAGCGCTACCAATGTTAACACGCATTTCCCTTGCATCCAAAGCAATGCGACTGCAAATATTTGATCAACTGGTAAAAGAGGTTTCCTCCATGTCTCTGGTAGATGATGCTCGCAAGGTGCGAGAGAATGCATATGCACCGTATTCCAACTTTAAAGTCGGAGCTGCACTTAGAACGACCGATGGCACGGTCTTCGTAGGGGTGAACGTAGAAAACGTTGCCTATCCAGAGGGCACCTGCGCAGAGGCTGGGGCGATTGCCGCAATGTGCGCGTCCGGCCGGAGTAAAATTGCGGAGGTCGCCGTGATCGCTGATAGCCCTCAACCTGTCTCTCCTTGCGGGGGCTGTCGTCAAAAGCTCGCCGAGTTCGCAGAGGCTGACGTGAAGGTTACGTTAGCGACGACCGATGGTCTCACGTTTGACACGACGGTTGGCGAGCTTCTTCCGGGCGTCTTCAATCAAGATCACATGAGCCGCAGCTAATGGACGCTCGTACCATCAACGCAAAGGTTCGTGACGGAATTTCCCCTTCTGAAGAAGAGTTGCGCTGGTATGCGCGCGGCCTTGCAAGCGGGGATGTGACCGATGCACAGGCAGGTGCTTTTGCTATGGCGGTTTTGCTGAACGGTTTGACCGAGCCTGCAAAGGTCGCTCTGACCCTTGCGATGCGCGATAGTGGGCAGGTGCTCAAATGGGATTTGCCGGGCCCCGTGCTTGATAAACATTCCACAGGTGGGGTGGGTGATGTGGTGTCGCTCTTGCTCGCACCTGCGCTTGCGGCTTGCGGGGTCTATGTCCCAATGATCTCTGGGCGCGGGCTTGGCCATACCGGTGGAACCTTGGACAAGATGGAGGCTATTCCGGGCCTGACGGCCAAGATCAGCGAAACCGAGCTAAGGCGTATAACGAGTGAGGTGGGCTGTGCGATTGTCGGTGCGACCGGCGAGATCGCCCCAGCGGACAAGCGGCTTTACGCCATTCGCGATGTGACCGGATGCGTTGAGAGTATCGACCTGATTACGGCTTCGATCCTGTCCAAGAAACTGGCGGCTGGTCTTGAAGGTCTTGTTCTTGATGTGAAGTGCGGATCCGGCGCTTTCATGAAAACGCGTGACGATGCCGAGGCGCTGGCTCACTCGCTCGTGAAATCAGCTAACGGCGCAGGGTGCAAGACTGCGGCATTTGTCACGGATATGTCCGAACCACTCGCGCCGACTTTGGGCAATGCGCTCGAGGTCGCGACTGTCATGCGTCTGCTCGAGGGGGAGCGCCTTGTGGCGCCGCGTCTCTATGATCTCACGATAGCGCTCGGTGGGCGTCTCTTGGCGCTTGCTGGAGGGGCTGAAGGCGAAGGCGAGGAAATGATGAATGACGCCATCCAGTCAGGTGAGGCTATGGCGCATTTCGCCAAGATGGTTGCCGAAATGGGTGGACCGACAAGCTTTGATACCACGTGGCGCGAAGACCTGCCCAAAGCACCCGTTACTCTCGTCGTTGAGGCTCAGAGCACTGGTTTTGTGCATGAAATCGATGGTGAGGCTCTGGGTCTTGCGGTCATAGCTCTTGGTGGAGGGCGGCGCAAGGAAACTGACGAGATCGACCCGCGCACGGGTATTGACGAGGTCGCCTCCAAAGGTAGCTATGTCCACAAAGGTGATCCCTTGTGCGTTATTCATGCGGCTGATGTCGCCGCTGCGCAGTCTGTGATCTCTGAAATCCAATCTGCGATCACCATCGGCAATCCGCCCGATATTGTGCCGCTTGTCTTGAGTAGGATCGACTGATGCCCCGTGCTTTCTTGATCGTGATAGACTCGGTTGGAATTGGTGGTGCGCCTGATGCGGATCAGTTTTTCAATGATGGCGTCCCTGACACGGGTGCGAACACGCTCGGGCATATTGCGGAGGCGTGCGCGTCAGGTATGGCTGAGGTAGGTCGGACTGGGCCCCTCATGCTTCCCCATATGGTTTCGCTTGGGCTACAGCATGCGATCCACGAAGCAAGCGGAATGGACGTCGAACTCGTAGGGGGTGCGCCGCACGGCGGTGCAGCCGTCGCGACCGAAGTTTCGAAAGGGAAGGATACGCCTTCGGGGCATTGGGAACTCGCCGGTGTGCCGGTTCCATGGGATTGGCACGTGTTTCCTGACAAGACGAATTCATTCCCGCCCGAACTTGTTTCCCAAATCTGCGAAGCCGCTGGAACTGAGGGTATTTTGGCCAATTGTCACGCCTCGGGCACCGAGGTGCTAAAGACCTTTGGTGTTCAACATATGCAGAGCGGCTGGCCGATTTGCTATACTTCGGTCGATAGTGTGCTCCAAATTGCGGCGCATGAGGAAAGCTTTGGTCTCGAGCGGCTGCTCAAGCTCTGCAAGGACATCGCCCCAATCGTGCACCAGATGAAGCTTGGCCGAGTCATTGCGCGGCCCTTTGTCGGTGACGCCCCAGATACGTTCAAGCGCACCGCGAACCGCAAGGACTTTGCGATTGCTCCTCCCGCGCCAACTCTTTGTGATTGGGTGTCTGAAGCCGGTCGCTCTGTCTATGCCGTTGGTAAAATCGGTGACATTTTTTCGATGCGAGGGATCAAAGAAGTACGCAAAGGTCGCGATGAGCAGTTGATGCAACACCTTAAAGATTTCGCGCTTGTGGCCGAAGATGGATCACTGACCTTTGCGAATTTGGTCGAGTTTGATAGCGAGTTCGGCCACAGGCGCGATGTGTCGGGCTATGCGCGTCATCTTGAATGGTTCGACTGTGCGCTGGGCGAGTTGATCAGTTCTTTGCAAACCGATGATTTGTTGATCGTTACGGCTGATCACGGCAACGACCCGACTTGGATTGGCACCGATCACACCCGCGAACGCGTTCCTGTGCTTGTTCATGGCAAAGGAGTGCGCGACTTTGGCCAAGTTGCGTTTGTGGATGTCGCGGCGAGCGTTGCAAAGCATCTCGGTGTTGTCTCGCGCGGAATAGGGAAGAGTTTTCTATGAGCCTCAAATCATATCCGAAAGTTGAACTTCATTTGCATTTTGAAGGTGCCGCGCCACCCGCCTTTATACGCGGTTTGGCTAAGGAAAAGTCGATAGATATCAGTAAGATATTCGATGAGCGTGGCGGCTATGCTTATGAGGACTTCGATCATTTCCTCAAGGTCTACGAGGCGGCATGCACCACTCTTCAATCACCCGAGGATTTTCACCGTTTGACTTTGGCTGTGCTTGAGGAAAGTGCCTCGCATGGTGTGGTTTACTCCGAGACGTTCCTTTCGCCCGATTTTTGCGGTGGGGGCGACCTTGTTGCTTGGCGAGAGTATTTGGCTGCCATCACCGAGGCCGCAGATCAGGCCGAACGTTCGATGGGGATAACGCTCCGCGGTATAATCACCTGTATTCGCCATTTCGGTCCGGAAAAGGCTAAAGATGCAGCGCTATGTGCGGCTGAAACGATGGGCGATTTCATAACGGGTTTCGGAATGGCGGGGGCAGAGCTTGTCGGAAAGCCCAAGGACTTTTCATACAGTTTTGACATGGCGCGAGAGGCTGGCCTTAACCTGACCTGCCATGCTGGTGAGTGGGGCGGACCAGATATGGTCGCCGATACCATTCGTGATTTGAGACCGGCTCGGATTGGTCATGGGATCAACGCGATCAAGGATCTTGCATTGGTGGATGAGATTGCAGAGCAGGGCATCGTCCTTGAAGTCTGTCCAGGCTCAAATGTTTTCCTAAATGCCGTTCCTTCTTGGGAAAAACACCCCATTGAGCGACTGCGAGAGCGCGGCGTTAAGGTCACGGTTTCCACGGATGATCCGCCCTTCTTTCACACCACAATGACCAAAGAATTCGAGGGGCTCGCAAAGACGTTCCAGTGGAACGAGGACGATTTTGCAGAGCTGAATAAAACGGCATTAGAAGCCGCATTCTGCGACGAGGACACCCGAAAGCGCGTGGCGAAAAGAATAGAGGAGCGGCTATGACCGATCATCTCACAATCGTTGATCACCCTCTTGTGCAGCATAAGCTTTCGTTGATGCGTGACAAAGACTGCTCGACCGCTCAATTCCGTCAATTGTTGCGTGAAATCAGTCTGTTGTTGGCTTACGAGGTGACGCGTAGCCTGCCTTTGACAACACGCGAGATTGAAACACCTCTTACAAAAATGGATGCGCCTGTCATTGACGGAAAGAAGCTTGCGCTGGTGTCGATCTTGCGTGCGGGGAATGGTCTTTTGGATGGCATCCTTGAGTTGATCCCATCGGCAAGGGTTGGCTTTGTCGGGCTTTACCGTGATGAAGAAACGCTCGAACCGGTTGAATACTATTTCAAAGTTCCTGATGCACTGGACGAGCGTCTCACGATTGTTGTGGATCCAATGCTTGCAACGGGCAATTCCTCTGTCGCTGCGATCCAAAAGATTAAGGATGCCGGTGCTACCAATATCCGCTTCTTGTGTCTGCTCGCTTCACCAGAAGGGGTTAAGCGGATGCGAGAAGCGCACCCTGATGTGCCAGTCGTTACAGCGGCATTGGACGATCATCTGAACGAAAAAGGATACATCGTCCCAGGGCTAGGTGATGCGGGTGATCGCATGTTCGGCACAAAATGACGTAGTTTCGGCTAAATATAAGACGCACAATCGCTTTACAGTATAGAGATTGTTTGGCATTCTGCCTCTAATAGAAAAAGAGGCGCAGAACGATGCGAGCAACATTTGTGGCCATGGCGGTGGCTGCGATTATCACTCAAACTGGCGGTGCATTTGCACAAGCCGAATATGCTGCGACTCCGGCGGAGTATCCGCCGTCTAGTTTTGCGGGCAATCAGTATGTCGATAGCAAGGGTTGTATTTTCATCAGAGCCGGTATTGGGGGACTCGTAAATTGGGTGCCTCGCGTTACGCGTGATCGCAAGCCACTATGCGGTTTTCAGCCATCGGTTTCGGCGTCTGCAGGTGTGGCGACAGCAAAGACTGATGACAGCCTGATTATCAACATTCCGCAGACAGAGCCGACGACCGCCACCGTTGCAACTGCGCCAGTCGCAACCGCCAGCGTCTCGAGTGCTCCCGTTGTGATCGAAATACCTTCGACGCGGACTGTAACCTCGACATATCCCACGACCAATCAAGATCCGATCCGTACCGTCGCATCGCTTATCACAACCCCGACGATTTCACCGCAAATCATCGCAACACCGCAGGTGACTGAAGAGCCGCGTGTTACAATGACAAAGGCAGAGGCTTGTGCCGGTCGTTATGGTATTCAGCGCGGGCTTATCGGGTCTCGTACAGGCCAACCTATTGATTGCGGCCCTGCACCGGCGATCGCCGCACCTGTAACCGTGGCCGTCGCTGCAACTGCGCCTGCAACAATGACGCGGAGCGAAATGTGTGCCGATATGGGATCGAGCGCCCGCAATTATTCGACCGCAGATGGTCTTCCCGTTCGCTGCGGCCCACAAGTCTTGTCGCCTTCGGGTTATACAGGCTCGACCAATGTAACAACCGTTACGTCGGTCGCTCCGATTGTTACGGTTCCGACCCCAAGCAAAACAGCGAGCCAAACGCGCGTTGTTGCAGCGCCGGTGGTCACCGTCGCACCGAGCGTCATCACAACAATTGCGCCGAAGATTGAACCCTCGGTTACGGTTTGTCCGCAATCGCCTTATCTTCGCGGTGAGGGCGTTCGCTGCGGTCCTCAAGCAGCTATTCCTCATACGGGAACGGCGCGTGGCGCACAGATCGTATCTGAAGGCGCGAGCCAGTCGGTCTATAACCCGTCGACAGAAGGTCTGTTTGGTACTGGTATTCCAACGTCGAACGCACCTTATTTGTCGCCGGTATCGTCGATCCCGCCCGCTGGTTATTCAAAGGTCTGGAAAGACGACCGTCTGAATCCAGATCGCGGGCCGCGCGACCTCGGCGTTGTCTACGTCACCGAGTAAGACCTAGCCGCAAATACCCTGAAGAGCCACCCAATCCCCGTCGGATAGTATGACGGGGCCACGCTCTCCGCCGAGCTTGTCAGACGCGATAAGATCTTGGGTGTTTGCGCCCGATGGATCGATTGCCTGCGCAAAGGGACCCGTTGCAACTTGCGTTTCCTCAAAGAGCCTATAGAGGGTCGCGTTGTCGAGTTTTGACGGCGGGTTTGTGATAATCTCCTCGGCGTATGCGCGAAGAGCATCAGAAGGAAGATTGCCCGTGGTTAGCAGCGTGAAAGTTGCGCGAATTCCCATCGAGCTCAACATTTCCTCGAGTGGATCCGCGGAGAGGGCAACTGCGCGCGCCGTGAGCACATAGCCTGCTGTTACCGCCGGATCTTCGGTGTTCTCGATCACCTTACGGTTGATCATGATGATATTTCCTGGAAGCGGCATCGCCCCCGAGATTCCATCTGGCACGACCACAAGGCTTGGGCGAGGTTGCTCGGGGAAAAGACGGGTTTTGAGCCGTTCGAGAGCCGCCATACCGAGCGGATTGC
The DNA here is from genome assembly GCA_964461315.1 of uncultured Aestuarium sp. GTDB lineage: Bacteria > Pseudomonadota > Alphaproteobacteria > Rhodobacterales > Rhodobacteraceae > Marivivens. Next base: position 2,930 of record CAYWUN010000076.1, on the reverse strand, counting down.
GGCAAGAGGAGCCGGTGAGACGTTGAGAGTGTCCAAGAAGTGTTGTGCCGATCTCGGCTCTTTTTGTGACTGGGGCCACAGAAATGGTTTGCCGGACGAGTGCGCCCGGTAGCCAAAAAATCCCCAGTGAGATGATCGACACCGCAGAAAGAGCAAGGCTGACTTGACGCAAGCGGCCTGGCTTTGGGCGAGATTTCATCAGAGCTTTGCGAACCGTTTCAATGGCATCAACCATCGTCTCGTCGTCGATCTCGAGCGTTTCACTTGCTTCTTCATCGGGCGCGAAGACAGCAGGCATTTCGCCAACGTTCAACCGCTCGACTGCCGCCAGTGACCAATGCGCCATAGGACGTTCGGCATTGTCAGCAATGACCAAGGTGGCGTTCCCAAAGGACACCGTAACTTCGCGCCTTTGGGCCTCGACGTGTTCGCGCCACAGTCCAAGGCTTTCGAGCCGTTCATATTGCTTAAGTGCTGTCATCTGCTCGCTTCTCGCGTTTTGTATATCTTAACGCAGCCTAATGAGATTGAATAGCCCAAGGGGTGCACGCACAAGGTGCAAAGTCATTTTGGCCCTGATATAATGTGGTATGATCATTTCGCCCGCTCGCTCTTTCGTTTTTGTGCACATCCCGAAGACTGGGGGGACATCTCTTTCACTCGCACTGGAAGACAAAGCGCACAAAGATGACATTCTGATCGGGGACACACCCAAGGCGCAAAAGCGCAAAAGGCGTTTGAAAGATCTGAAAGCGAACGGTCGCCTTTGGAAACATTCGACAATGGCGGATATCGAAGGTGCTTTTGAACAAGACCACCTCGCCGCGATGTTCAAGATCGCGCTGGTGCGAAATCCGTGGGACCGAATGGTGAGCTATTACCATTGGCTACGCGCCCAGAGTTTTGATCACATCGCGGTCAAACTGGCCCAAGGATTAGAGTTTGGTGATTTCGTTGCTCACCCTCAAACACGAGCCAGTATCCGTCAGAACCCCTATGGCCGATACCTTCAGGATACCTCGGGTCGGGAATGGCCGGCGCTCTTTGTGCGCCTAGAGCATTTTGCTCAAGACATTGTGCCTTTCGAGGATCACGTCGGTTTTCGCATCGTGTTGCCAGCAGTGAATAAATCAGAACGGGATGCTGACTATCGGAGTTACTTCACGCCTGAACTTGCGAGAATCACGGGTGAAGACTGCGCCGGAGACATCGAGCGTTTCGGATATATCTTCTAGCTCAGCGTTTGATTGTTTCACCTACGAGCTTCAATCCGTCGAATTTTATTAAATTTTGAAGGATTTCGGTTCAGTGCCCCATTTCGGCCAGAATACATCCCAATCTCGGCCCAACGAATCCTAGCAAATCAAATCCAACGAGAGCGCAGAACCCGCTCCGCAGAAAATGGATGAGAGACAATGTTTGCTTGGAACAACACCGCTTTTGAAACTGCAGACCACGTTGCGAGCCGCCGCCAAGACGAACTGGCACTAAGCCAGGTCGCAAACGGCATCATTGCCGGAACCAACGTTGCAACGCCGATCGGCTGGCGTCCTGTTGAAAGCGTCGTAGCTGGCGATCAGGTTCTGACCTTTGACGGAGGCATGCAGACAGTTGTTGCCGTTGAGCGGATCTCAGTTTTTCCAGAGACCCACGGTGAATCCTATGAGGACTGGCCGCTCTTCGTTCCTGCCGGAGCGCTTGGTAATCGCGAAGATATGGTGATCCTCGCTCAGCAGTCGATCATGCTCGAGAGCGACGCAGCAGAAGCGCTCTATGGTGACCCCTTTGCACTTGTCCCAGCTGCTGCTCTCGAAGATTTTCGTGGCATCAAGCGTGTCGAGCCTGATTGCATGGTCGAAGTTATTCGCCTGCGATTTGCCAAAGACGAGATCGTGTTTTGTAATGTTGGTGGCCTTTTCTATTGCCCAGCAAGCAGTGACATCCTAGGCGAACTTTTTGGTGCTGCGGTTCAGTCGGATTATCAGGTTCTTCCGATGGCGGATGCTGAATTGATTGTCGCTTGTCTCGAAAACGCTCGCATTGACCGCCGCGTCTGTGCCGTCCACTAAGTGACGACCGCAAAGTAAAAGGCCGCCCCAAGAGGCGGCCTTTGTTGTTTTAAGCGGCGGCTTCCCCGTCGCCATAGTTCTCATAGAACTCATCGGCATCTTCGGCCATCTGGCGAAGAAGGGCGGGGGCGGAAAAGCGTTCGCCGTGCGCTTCAGAGAGCCTGTCACAAAGGTCGACGGCATAGGCCGCACCGATGATGTCTAGCCATGAGAATGGTCCGCCCGACCAAGGCGCAAATCCCCAGCCAAGGATCGCGCCGACATCGCCTTCGCGAATGTCGGTAAGCACACCGGCCTCAAAGGCACGGACTGCTTCGAGAACCTGCGCCAGAAGAAGGCGATGCTGAACCGTGCTTAGGTCTGGCTGCTGGTCGGCAACAGGATATTGGGTCGCAAGGCCGTCCCAAAGACCCGTCCGCTTGCCCTTGTCGTCATAGGCATAGAAGCCCGATGCGGACTTGCGTCCCATGCGTCCCTGATCCGCCATCCAGAAGAGAACATCGTCCACTTCGCCGTCGGGATAGCTATCGCCCATGGCTGCCTTTGTCGCTTTGGCGATTTTTACACCGAGATCAATCGAGGTTTCATCGACGAGCTGGAGCGGACCGAGAGGCATCCCGACGAGCTTGGCCGCGTTCTCGATCAAGGCGGGCTCTACGCCCTCTTTGACCATGCGGATACCCTCGTTGATATAGGGGATGATGCAACGGTTTGCATAGAAGAAGCGTGCGTCATTGACCACAATCGGGGTTTTGCGGATCTGGCGGACGTAATCCAGCGCCTTGGCGACTGCGCGATCTCCCGTTGCCTTGCCCTTGATGATCTCGACCAGCATCATCTTGTCCACGGGACTAAAGAAGT
>CAYWUN010000075.1:0-14620 GCA_964461315.1 uncultured Aestuarium sp. | reverse complement strand
AGGTCATCGTAGATGATCAGAGCATGGCGGCCATTGTCACGGAAGTGCTCGGCCATGGCGGTCGCGGCGTAGGGGGCAAGGAACTGCATCGGCGCCGGGTCGGACGCGGTGGCGGCCACGACGATCGAGTATTCCAGAGCGCCGTTTTCCTCGAGCTTTTTCACAAGCTGGGCAACGGTCGAACGCTTCTGACCGACGGCGACGTAGACGCAGTAGAGCTTCTTGCTCTCGTCGTCGCCAGCGGCTTCGTTGTAGGACTTCTGGTTCAGAATAGTGTCGAGCGCGATCGCGGTCTTGCCGGTCTGACGGTCGCCGATGATCAGCTCGCGCTGGCCACGGCCGATCGGGATCATCGCGTCAACCGACTTGAGGCCGGTCGCCATCGGCTCGTGAACCGATTTGCGGGGGATGATGCCCGGGGCTTTGCTGTCGGCGATGCGGCGGGTCTTGGTCTTGATCGGACCTTTGCCGTCGAGCGGGTTGCCGAGCGCGTCGACAACGCGGCCAAGCAGCTCGTCGCCAGCGGGAACGTCCACGATGGCTTTGGTGCGCTTAACTGTGTCGCCTTCTTTAATATCGCGGTCCGAACCGAAGATAACGCAACCGACGTTGTCGGTCTCGAGGTTCAGGGCCATCCCGCGGATACCACCGGGGAATTCGACCATTTCACCGGCCTGGATGTTATCCAGGCCGTAAACGCGGGCAATACCGTCACCGACCGACAGCACGCGGCCAACTTCGGCAACTTCGGCTTCTTGGCCAAAGTTCTTGATCTGCCCTTTCAGGATCGCAGAAATTTCTGCAGCTTGGATCGCCATTATCCGACCTCTTTCATGGTGTTCTGGAGAGCGCTGAGCTTGGAGCGGATCGACGTGTCGATCATCTTCGAGCCCACCTTGACAACAAGACCGCCGATGAGAGCTTCATCAACGGCCGCATTAATTTTGACGTCTTTACCCAGTTGGGCTTTGAGCGTCTTAGCCAGCTTGTCCGCTTGGGTCTTGGTCAGAGCTTTCGCGCTAACGACTTCAGCGGTGACTTCACCCTTCTCCTCGGCAAGGCGGTCACGCAGTGCGGTGAGGAGTTGGGGCAGCACGAACAGGCGACGCTTGCCGGCCAGAAGACCGAGAGCATTGCCCATAGTGTTCGAGAGCTTGAGTTTGGTAGCAACAGCCGACAGAGCCTTGGCTTGATCTTCGCGGCTGTAAAGCGGCGAGTTGATCAGGTCACGCAGGTCAGCGCTACCGTCGAGCGCTGCTTGCAGCGCGTCGATATCGGTTTCAAGAGCCGCAAGAGCCTTGCCTTCTTTAGCAAGGTCGTAAACGGCAGCAGCATAGCGTTTCGCAATGCCAATTGAGATCGAAGCTGGTTCGGACACGTCCACCCTTCCGATGTCTTGGGCCCCTCCCCACAGTTTCTGCAAAAGCAAAAACAATAGTGATTGGGCAGCTTAAATAGCCTCCGCAAGGCGGGGGCATCAAAATCACGGCGGATGTAGCAGAGGCTTTTGAATGGGGCAACCGCTTAGAGCATGTGAATTTGACGTATTTTGCCTAAGTCCATGCCACGGCGCGTTCGCTTTGCCTCAGTGCGTCAACTAGACGCGCCTTTTCGGACCAAATTGTCGCCGAACAACGCGAACTTGGCGCAAATTTCAGAGAATCGTCAATTTTAAAGGTGTGTTTGGCTTGAGGAACTCAACCCTGGATCTGCCACTGGGCGAGTCACTCCTTCAAGTGCACGCAAGGGTTTACGCACCGCCTCGCCTAGCCCAGGCCTGCGCGGTGCGGCGACCTGCTTGGAAACTTCGATCATCAACACTCCGCCTGCGTAAAACAGAGGAACTCGTGGGCCGATCTGTTCGAGCGCACCACCGAACCGACGCCACAAGCGACGATTGGATGGTGGTTGGTACAAAGTAGACAAAGTGCGTTCTGTTACAAATCCATGCTTACGAAGTTGATCCTCTAGCTGCCCCGTCGAATAAGGCCGACCAAATCCAAATGGAGTAAGATCAGAGCGTGACCATAAACCCGCGCGATTAGGAACGATCAGCACAGCCCGCCCGCCCGGTCCGAGTACGCGCGAGGCTTCATCAAGAACCGCAGTCGGGTTCTCAGAAGTCTCAAGGCCGTGCATCAAAACGAGTTTATCTACTGCGCCGGTCTCAATTGGCCAGAGCGTTTCCTCGCAGAGCACTGAAACATTGGGCTGTCCCGCGGGCCAAGGCATCACCCCTTGAGGCCCCGGCATAAGCCCTATGAGGCGACGTGCGGTCCCGAGATAGGGTCGCAGCAGCGGCACAGCAAAGCCGAACCCAACAACAGTTTGGCGATCTGCCTCTGGCCACATTGAAAGCAACTTATCCCGAATAGCCTTTTGCGCGGCGCGTCCCAAAGCACTCCGATAGTAAAAATTGCGAAGGTCATGAACGTCGAGATGCATGCTTTGCCCAATTGCAGGTTAACTCAGAGAATAAGCAATCTGATCGCCTTTACCAGACTTACCAAGAGAACAAGTCACGTTACGTCAAACTTACTTATGTGCATCTTGATCGACGAATTTGTTCAAATAGATTGGTCCGAAAGTGGAGTGTAAAGAATGACATTAGAACTCGTGACGATCCCGTGCTTGTCCGACAACTATGCCTATCTCCTCCATGAAAAGCGGACCAACGAGACAATTCTTGTCGACGCTCCCGAAGCTGCGCCGATCATCCGAGTTCTCGAGGCGCGCGGATGGAACCTTACTGATATTCTCATAACGCACCATCATTCCGACCATATCGATGGCGTCGAGGAATTTCGCTCTCTCTACAATCCTCGGGTGGTTGGCGCTCTGCGAGATACCGCGCGTCTGCCAAAGTTGAACCTCGCACTCAGCGAAGGAGATGCCTTTGCCGCATGTGGCGAAGAAGTGCTCGTGATCGAAGTAGATGGTCATACAATCGGTCACATCGCATTTTACCTTCCCAAAAGCGGGTATCTCTTTTCAGGCGACAGTCTGATGTCTGGGGGATGTGGACGCCTCTTTGAGGGAACTCCGGCACAAATGTGGGCATCCCTGCAAAAGCTACGCGCCCTTCCGGACCGCACCATCGTCTGTTCTGGACACGAATACACAGTCTCGAATCTGAGGTTTGCTCTCGAGCTCGAAAACGACAACCGTCATGTTGGTGCACGCTTGCACGAAGCCATCAAACTCCGCGATGAAAACGTGCCGACTATTCCCGTCACGCTTTCCGTTGAAAAGGCGACGAACCCGTTTTTACGCTGTGATGATGAACGATTTAAGAGCGCGATTGGGCAAAGTCATGCCGCCGCCGCTGATGTTTTTCGAGAGGTCAGGACTCGAAAAGACAATTTTTGAGCCGTCATTTTAGTCAAACTTGGCCAATCACGGACTATTCACCAAGAAAGTGAACCCAAAAGGCCAAAAAGTCCTTGAAGGTTTCGTTTAGAAAGCAAACCTTAAAGATATGAGGCCACGATCGAACTGGGACGCGTCCCGCTTCGACCCCCGATCAGAGGAGCATGTGCAAGTGCCGTCATTTTCGAATTCGCTTGAACAGTCTATCCACGCGGCTTTGGCTCTTGCCAATTCGCGTCGCCATGAACTTGCAACCCTCGAACACCTTCTTCTGGCTTTGATCGACGAACCTGATGCGGCTCGTGTGATGCAGGCTTGCGCAGTCGACCTAGAAGAACTTCGTCGCACCCTCGAAGAATATATCGACGACGATCTCTCAACTTTGATCACTGATGTCGAGGGTTCAGAAGCGGTCCCAACAGCAGCATTTCAGCGCGTGATCCAAAGGGCCGCAATTCACGTTCAATCTTCTGGTCGTTCCGAAGTCACCGGTGCGAACGTGCTCGTTGCGATTTTTGCCGAGCGGGAGAGCAACGCTGCTTACTTCCTCCAAGATCAGGACATGACCCGTTACGATGCGGTGAACTTCATTGCTCACGGCGTCGCCAAGGACCCAGCATTTGGCGAAAACCGTTCGGTGAGTGGATCAAATGACGAGCATCAAGAACATGTCGGCAGTGCTGATGCAGATGAGAAGGAGTCGGCGCTTTCAAAATATTGCGTGGATCTGAACGCTAAGTCGCTTAAGGGCGATGTTGACCCGCTTATCGGGCGCGAACACGAAGTTGAGCGCTGCATCCAAGTTCTTTGCCGTCGTCGCAAGAACAACCCGCTTCTCGTTGGTGATCCAGGCGTCGGTAAGACCGCTATCGCAGAAGGTCTTGCCCGAAAGATCGTTAACGAAGAAGTGCCCGAAGTTCTCTCGGAGACTACGATTTTCTCGCTCGATATGGGCGCACTGCTAGCGGGCACTCGGTATCGTGGTGATTTTGAAGAGCGCCTCAAGTCAGTGATGAAAGAGTTGGAAGACCACCCCGATGCGGTGCTCTTTATCGATGAAATCCACACAGTGATTGGCGCTGGTGCGACTTCTGGTGGGGCGATGGATGCGTCAAACCTTCTCAAGCCCGCGCTTCAGGGCGGCAAACTACGCTGCATGGGGTCAACCACATACAAAGAATTCCGTCAGCACTTTGAAAAAGATCGTGCGCTGTCCCGTCGTTTCCAAAAAATCGACGTGAATGAGCCATCTGTCCCGGACTCGATCAAAATTCTCATGGGCCTCAAGCCCTACTTCGAAGAGCATCACGGCATTTCCTACACCGCCGACGCAATCAAAGCTGCGGTCGAACTTTCCGCCCGTTATATCGGGGACCGCAAGCTTCCTGATAAGGCAATCGACGTGATCGACGAAGCTGGCGCAGCGCAACATCTCCGCAGCCAAAGCGAGCGTCTCAAAACGATTGACGTGGAACAGATCGAAGCCGTTGTCGCCAAGATCGCTCGTATTCCACCGAAGTCGGTCTCTAAAGATGATGCCGAGCTCCTCCGCGATCTCGAGAAATCTCTAAAGCGTGTGGTCTTCGGACAAGACGCCGCAATCGAAGCACTTTCTTCCTCGATCAAGCTTGCCCGCGCAGGTCTGCGTGAGCCTGAAAAGCCGATTGGCAACTACCTCTTCGCTGGTCCGACTGGTGTAGGTAAGACCGAAGTCGCAAAGCAACTCGCCAATACCCTCGGTGTTGAACTGCTTCGCTTTGACATGTCCGAATACATGGAAAAGCACGCGATCAGTCGCCTTATCGGTGCACCTCCGGGCTATGTAGGCTTTGATCAAGGCGGTCTTCTTACTGATGGCGTTGACCAGAACCCGCACTGTGTCCTTTTGCTCGATGAAATGGAAAAGGCGCACCCAGATGTCTACAACATCTTGTTGCAGGTGATGGATCACGGCAAACTGACCGATCACAATGGCCGCACGACGGACTTCCGCAACGTGATTTTGATCATGACTTCGAACGCAGGTGCGTCCGAACAAGCAAAAGAAGCAATGGGCTTTGGCCGTTTGCGCCGCGAAGGTGAAGACACCGCTGCGATTGAGCGGACCTTTACGCCTGAATTCCGTAACCGCTTGGATGCAGTTATACCGTTCGGCCCACTTCCGCGCGAAACGATCCTTCAGGTCGTCGAAAAGTTTGTTCTCCAACTGGAAGCGCAACTTATCGACCGCAACGTGCATATTGACCTTACCCACGCAGCAGCCGAATGGCTTGCCGACAAGGGCTACGACAGCAAGATGGGTGCTCGCCCACTCTCGCGCGTCATCCAAGAGCACATCAAAAAGCCGCTCGCCGAAGAGCTACTGTTTGGCAAGCTCACCAAGGGGGGCGAAGTTCAGGTCGGCGTCAAGGAGGGCAAGCTTGAGCTTCGTATCGAGAAGCAAAAGCCAAGTAAAATTACGCGGTCGAAGAAACCGCCGCTTCTTACCGCAGATTAAAATAGAAACGCCCCGCAAGCTGCGGGGCTTTTTTCTAGCTCGTTACAACGTCTCCCAGCCTCAACTGGCGCACCCGAAATGCATTGGTTGATTTGGCGGTTCAACGCTCTGTCAGCTTAAGTTCGATCCGGCGGTTCTGAGCACGAGCTTGTTCGGTGTCTTCCAAGTTGATCGGCTGATATTCCCCGAAACCATTGGCCGCGAGATTCTTGGGATTAATCCCCTGCGTTGCAACCATAAACTCGACCACCGAAAGCGCGCGTGCTTGCGAAAGCTCCCAGTTGTTGCGGAACTCGCCCAATCCCGACAAAGGCACATTGTCGGTATGTCCATCGACACGGATGATCCAATCGATGTTATCGGGGATTTCTTGCGCGACACCACGAAGCAAAGCCGCAACTTTGGCTATTTCATCCTGTCCTTGGGATGAAAGCGTAGCAGAACCAGGAGCGAAGAGAACTTCGGAGGAGAAAACAAAACGGTCTCCTTCAATCTTGATGCCTTCTTGCCCGTCCAAAACTTGCCGCAACTCGCCAAAAAACTCAGAGCGATAGCTCTCCAGCTTCTCGGCTTCTTGCTCAAGCCTGATCCTTTCTGCTTCTTCCAACTCGGCACGACGGCGCTCTTCTGCGGCAACACGGGCCAGAGCCGTGTTCAATTGGCTACCTAGCGACTCGATCTGAACTTGAGCATCGCGGTCAGCAACTTCTGCGAGGTTTAGCATCTCCTGCAATGTTGCGACCTGCGTCCGAAGCGCCGCAACCTGTTCGTTCAAGAGCGCGGCCTGACGCTGGCTCTCGGCTGACAGGGCCTGCTCTTTGGCCAGCGCTTCGTTCGCAACTGCAAGAAGCGCAGCTTGGCGTTCCGCCTCACTGAGTTGATCGGTGCTATCGTTTTCCAAATTGGCGAGCACTTCACGCATTGCGTCAAGCTCTGTGCCGAGTTGCGCTTTTGCAAGGTTTGCAGCCGCCAAAAGTGTCAAAGTTTCTTCCGCCTCTTTGCGCTTTTCCTCGAGCGCGAGAGTCATCGCAGTTAGTTCAGTGTCGGCGTTAGCAAGCTTTTCGCGCAGTGCTTCGGCTGCGGCCGCATCGACAAGCATTGCGGCCTCTAGCTCAGAGATTTTTTCAAGGCGCGTGTCAGCATCGATCCGTAGCTGCGCAAGTTGATCATCACCGGCAGTAAGTTCCCCCTCTAGCGCAGCAATACGTTCAGCTCGCGCGGCAGCCTCGGCATCAAGTGCGCTGAGCTGGGCATTCCGCTCGCCAAGACTTTGATTCAGCGTTGCGATCTGACTCTGTTGGTCGGCATCTTTGTTGCGCATCTCTGCAAGCAATGCTTCAAGCGCCTCACGGCGCGCTGCAGCCAAACGAGCCGCTTCTTCATTCGCGTCGATTTCGTTACGTGCCTGAGCCAAAGCGAGATTGAGTGCATCCGCTTCGGACATTAGCTGCGTCTTTTCACTTTCTAAAGCGTCAATTTCTGTTCCAAGACCCGCAATTTGGGTGTGAAGATCAGTCCGCTCGGCAAGGAGCCCTGCAACCTGCGCCTCAAAGCCTGTGATCCGATTGTTCGCTTCAGCCAATGCGGCCAATTGCGCGTCGCGATCCGCAGTGAGCGCCGCGATCACATTCATTTGGCGCTCTTGTTCGTTTTCAAGCGTGGTGACACGGCCCTGTGCCAAACCAAGCGCTTCGGTTAGGGATGTCACCTCGGCCGTAAGCGCAGAGAGTTGGTTTTCTTGACCGGTAATCGTCTCGCGTAGAACGAACTGGATCACCATAAAGATGGTCAGCACGAACATCAGGACGAGCAAAAGCCCCGTCATTGCATCGACGAATCCGGGCCAAATACTTGCCTGAAACCGGTTCGCGCTGCGCCGACTAAGTGCCATTATTCGCCGCCCAAGCTGCGCACGGCACGGGTAAGCGTCGCAATTTCACCGCGGAGTTCAGACATAGTTTCTTGTCGGCCCGCAGAAACCTCTTCCAAAAGGCGCAAGAGTTGCACGTCAATGGAACGAAGGCGCATGCGGCTCTCGGCGTCAATCCCCCCGCCGCCGCCATCACGAATAGCCTCATGAATTCGCTCTTGAGAGTCCGCAAGGCGAACGAGCAATTCATTGCTTGCTCCACCATCAAGACGCTCGGCAAGATGTGAGACCGCAGTCGCCAAAGTTCCCAAACGTTCATCCACCTCTGCACGGGAAATGTCACTTTGAGTGAACATCATCTGCATCGATTCCATTTGTTCGGCCATGCGCTCAAGGACGCCAGCGACCATCGCATCGCTGCCACCTTCATCACCGGTCGCAAAGGACAGACGCGTAATCGACGAGAGCCATTCCTCCAATTCGCGGTAAAAACGATTTTGACCGTGACCAGCAAAAAGCTCGAGCAGACCCACGATCAATGAGCCCGCCAAACCGAGAAGCGACGACGAAAAGGCCGTTCCCATCCCGCCAAGTTGGCTTTCCAGACCGGCCTGTAGACGGTCAAATATCGCGGCACCCGTCTCGCCCTCTTGCGGGGAAAGCGAACGAATTGTTTCGACCAACGCTGGAACAGTAGTCGCAAGACCGTAAAATGTGCCCAATAGTCCCAAGAAAATTAGGGTATTGCCAAGATAGCGCGTAATCTCTCGGTCTTCATCGATACGTTGGGCCACAGAGTCCAAGATTGATCGCGCTGAAGTCGAGGAAATATGTGTAGAGGCCGAGCGTGAGCGCAGCAATGTTGCCAGCGGGGCAAGAAGGGATGGCGCCTGACGGCGTTCTTGCGATTTTACAAAGCTCTCAATCCAACGCACAGAATTTGCGAGCTGCACCACCTGACCAAAGCAGGAGAGCACGCCGATCACAAAAACAAACAAAATCAATCCGTTAAGATATGGGTTGGACATAAAGATTGAAATTATCGTCGAATAGCCGACATAACCCACGCCCCCCACAAGCCCGAGAGCGATCAGCATCGAAAATATCTGACGCAACGGCTGTGAAAAGTGCGGCTCGGCCTCGGGTTCCCTGATGTCCAACACGGGTCAGGATCCTCATTGTTTCTCTTTAAGACGAGATTAGAGGGACAAAGCGCGAAACCCAATAAAAATATGCGTGTTTCAGCCTTTGATCGCACGAACGCGGGATACCAGCCACGCCATATCCTGATCCACAATCCCCATCTGCGCGAGATGAGCCTCGGTATTATAGAGATACTCGGTATTTGGACCGCGCCCACCTACAGCGTGAGCAATCATTTTGGCCTGTGTTTCAAGGTCAAAATGGCAGTATTGATCGTGATCAGGGTCGATCACATAAGTCACCGCCTCGACCCTGCCACCATCGGCAAATTCCACAGTCTCCGTCGTTTCCAAATAGGCCGAAGAAACGAGCTCGCGCTCCCTTAGATAGGCGAGTACCTTGTCTTCCTCGCCTGGTTTGACCTCGAACGCGACCCCACAGCAGCTTGCTCCCTCGTGTCGATCCAATGCCAACACGAGGCCGGGATCTTGGACTGTCCCACGATGATGGATCGAGAGCATACAAAATGAACGGTGGTAACCGCTCAGCGTTGCTTTCACCGATCGAACAGGTTCGAACCCCGGATTCCAAAGAAGTGATCCGTATCCAAAGACCCAAAGTGGCATCTATCTGGTCCTTTCGTTTGAGCGCCTATAAACACGTGTTCGGGCCTAAAGGAAAGGGAATGCCATGCGTCTTATTACAACCGTAGTTGTCGGAGCTGCGATCGTTTACGGCGGATACTGGTTTGTCGGACAAGCGGGCGTCGAAAAGGCCACAACTGCCGCGATTGAAACCTATCGGAACGAGGGATGGACGGTCACCTATGACGATTTCGACACCGTCGGTTTCCCATCTCGGTTCGACAGCAAATTCGCGAACCTTTCCGTGCAGAACCCAAATGGTAATTTTGGTTGGTCTGCACCGAATTTCCAAGTTTTTGCTCTGTCTTATAGCCCCCACAAGATCATTGCCGCTTGGCCGGAAAGCCAAACACTTACGCTTGGCTCTGAAACAATTGCGGTTGACAGCACTGGCATGCGAGCAAGCGCGCACTTTGGACTTTCGGCAACTCTTCCACTTGAGACCGCTACTTTCGAGAGTGGCGCAGCGTCATTCACTGGAACCTTTGGTACGATCACAGTTGATCATATCCTCGCAGCGATCCGCCCCGCTGGTGGAGTTGCCAGCTATGATGTTTGGCTAGATGCCAACCAGATCACTCTTCCGAATGTGACAGGTGCCGAGACGCTGACACTAGGCAAACTTGATGCAACAATCGAACTCAGCGACGAGATCAAGGTACGTGACGAAGTATTTCCAATGCTCAATAGCGCGACAATCCGAGACGCTCGACTTGACTGGGAAGACATGGGCTTTGCCCTCAGCGGCGAATTTGTCGTCGATGTTAATGGCTTTCCAGAAGGCCGTATCACGATCAGCGCGCGCAATATGCCCGTTGTTATCGACCGCCTCGAGGCAGCAGGCGTCATCGAACACGATGTTGCCGCGACCTATCGCAACGTAGCGCGTTCAATGCAGGCTCGCGAAGGAAGCGTAGAGGTTCCTCTTTCGATGCGCGGTGGGATGTTGGCCTTTGGGCCGTTCCCTCTCGCGTCGTTGCCAAAGCTTCGCTAACGGCAATAGGAGCCGCTGCGATACCGTGCAGTGTCGAAATGGAAATGGTCGCGATGCTCGGCATTTGCGGCCGGCCCTAACACCGTTCCAAAAGGACCACATGCAGCGCGATGCATCTGGCGGAGCTGCTGGCCGTCGTCGCGACTGCCCCAGTCGTTCAAAACGGTGATCCTTTCGCCACTTTGGAGCCTGAACCCGGCGATGTCGATGGCGCGGCCAAAGCTATGCTCTGAAAGCCGAGCACCCGACTGATTGTTTCTTGGTCGACAGCTGTAATGACCGGCCACAAGGATCTGAGAAACCCCGCCGCCTTCACTTCCGATACTCGGCTTAAGCCCGTTTTGAATCCACGTTTTCAATGCCTTAGCGGTCGTGCAGTCGATGGTCGGCCGCTCACTAAAAGTGACCCCTGCGACCGAGCGCAGACGCACTGCATTCTCAATTCCACAGCTGCCACGTCCATCAACCGCACCGATTGCCTCGCCCTGTATTTCGGGATCGCCGCAAACTTGACCACGGAGCCGTGCGACGCGCATTGCTTCAGCGGCGGCAATGACCGCAGCGGTTCTTTTGGATGGCCTCAAGGAGGTCAAAACGGCATATGCGCTGACATCAGTTGTTGCCGTGGAAATCGCGCCAACAGTCGATGGAGCTTCAGGCGAAACAGTCGCAGGCCGAAGGAGTGGCCGCAGCATATTTGGCTCCGACACCGTGCTTTCACTCGTGCCGCGCAGCACAGGACGGGTCGAGGTTTCAGGGGCAAAGGACCAAGCGGGACCGGCGGCCAAACACGCTATGACCGCCAACGCCAACTTCATTCGGGCTTTGCCGGAACACGGCCAAAGTCGGGCGCCGAGGTATCCTGACCCGCTTCAATAATACCGCGACGAATGGCACGTGTACGCGTGAAATAGTCAAATAGCTGATCACCATCGCCCATTCGGATTGCGCGTTGAAGCGCAAAAAGCTCTTCGGTAAAGCGACCAAGTATTTCGAGCGTCGCATCCTTGTTGGTCAGAAACACGTCGCGCCACATTGTAGGGTCCGATGCTGCGATACGAGTAAAGTCACGAAAGCCTGCTGCAGAAAACTTGATGACTTCGCTATCGGTCACGCGGCGAAGATCATCGGCCACTCCCACCATCGTATAAGCAATAAGGTGCGGTGTATGGCTCACGACCGCGCAAACGAGATCATGATGCTCGGGGTCCATGTATTCAATGTTCGACCCGATACCCTTCCAAAGCGCGGCGAGCTGATCCACTGCAATTTGATCAGCGCCCTCAGGCGCAACGATCAAGCACCAGCGATTATCAAAGAGCGTCGCAAAACCAGAATGCGGGCCCGAATGTTCGGTACCTGCCATAGGGTGCGCACCAACGAAATGGACACCAACAGGGAGGAACGGGACAATCGCTTCGAATACAGCCTTTTTGACAGACCCCACATCAGAGACTGTCGCACCCTTTTTCAAAAACGGCGCGATCTCTTCCATCACGGCGCCCATTGCGCCAACTGGAACGCAGAGCACAACGAGATCTGCATCCTTAACGGCTGCCGCAAGCGTATCTTCCACTCGATCAACGAGGTTGATTTCTCGCGCAACTTGGCGCGTTTCTTTGGAGCGAGCGTAGCCGACAATCTCTCCTGCGAGCTTACCGCGACGCATAGCAAGAGACATCGACCCTGCTATCAATCCAAGTCCAATAAGCGTGACGCGTTCGTAAATTACAGCCATTACCGCACCCCCTTAAAGGTCGCGATGACGTGGATAACACGGCGACATGCGGCTTCGTCACCGATAGTGATACGCAAGCATTCAGGAAGGCCATACCCGCCGACAGGACGCACGATAATCCCTTCGGCTTTGAGCGCAGCATTGCACGCCTCGGCCTCTTCTTTATTGGCGAACCGAGCGAGCACAAAATTCGCAAAGCTCTCATCACAACCAATACCCATCTGGCGCAGCGCATTGGTCATCCACTCACGCCATTTGCGGTTCTCAGATGCGCAGCGGGTGATGAAATCTTGATCGCGAACCGCCGCAATGGCCGTCGCCATTTGAACTTCAGAAAGGTTAAACGGCTGACGAATACGGTTCAGCACGCCGATGATGTCTTCATCTGCGTAGCCCCAACCGATGCGGAGTCCACCAAGACCGTAAATCTTGGAAAACGTGCGGGTCATTATCACATTCGAGAACTCATTGACGAGCGAGACACCACCGTCAAAATCCCCCGCAAATTCAGTATAGGCCCCGTCGTGCACAAAGATGACGTTCTGGGGAAGGCCGCTCGCCAGACGGTGCAGTTCTTCACGCGTCAACATGGTGCCGGTCGGGTTTGCAGGGTTGGCAAGGAACACAAGCCGCGTGCGCTCGGTCACAGCCGCAAGAATGGCATCGACATCTACGCGGCGCTCGGTTTCCTTAACCTCGACAGGTATAGCTCCCACCATCTTGGCAAGGATGGGATACATCGAGAAACCATGCTCTGTGAGGATCACCTCGTCCCCGACTCCGCAGTAGGCTTGGGTGATGAACTGAAGGACTTCGTCCGAGCCGACACCACAAATGATACGTGACGGTTCAAGGTCATAAATCTCTCCGATCGCCTCGCGCAGAGCAAGATGATCTGTATTGGGATAGCGATGCAAGTTCTGGACGGACCGTGCAAAAGCCTCACGCGCTTTATCACTGAAACCATAGGGATTTTCATTCGCCGAGAGCTTGAGCGGCTCGGCTTTGCCTTCGACTTTGGATTCACCGCTCACATAGAGCTTGATGTCCATGATGCCGGGTTGGGGCACGATCTTGTTGGCCATTTGTCTTTGTCTCTTGAACTGTCCCGCCCCTCATACAAGCCCAAAGTCTGGGTTTCCAGCATATTGATCGTTGGCAGGCTAGGCTTTTGGTGTGCAGTATTGATCTGACTTCAGTCAACTCTTGGGGGAAAAATGAAACTTATTTCAGCATTTTCGCTCGCATTTGTCGCGAGCAATGCACTGGCACAGTCAAATGAAGAACTGGCTTTGGTGAAATCCGTCTTTGCACAACTCAATCCGATTTCGATCCGCGATAAGGTCGAATACTGCGGTTATCTCGGCATGAATGCCGACGGTGCGCTTATTGCCTCACCACCGACCCGCGGGGAGGAAGGCAGTTGCATGTCAGACGATCCAACAGAAATTGAAGTCATCACCGCGTCCTATCACACTCACGGGCAATATTCGCCCGACTACTTCAACGAAGTCCCAAGCGGCGATGACATGGAAGGCGACGAATCCGAAGGCATTGACGGATGGGTAGCGACCCCGGGCGGGCGACTATGGTATATCGACACGGAGGAGATGGTCACATCACAGATCTGCGGCATCGGCTGCCTCCCCTCTGATCCGGATTTCGTCCGAGGCGATATGGGTCAGATCGACCCGTCCTACGGCTATGACCAGCTGATCGTTCTGCTCGAAACACGTTGAGGCAAAAGAAAAAGGGCCACGCATTCCTGCGCGACCCTTTCCGAATATCGGCAAAGAACTTGAATTAGTTCTTTGCGTAGAATTCGACGACGAGGTTCGGTTCCATCACGACCGGATACGGCACATCGCCGAGACCCGGAGTGCGAACGAAAGTCGCGGTCATTTTGTTGGTGTCGACTTCGAGGTAGTCGGGGGTGTCGCGCTCGGTCAGAGCAACAGCTTCGAGAACGATTGCGAGCTGCTTCGACTTGTCGCGAACCGCAATAACGTCACCTTCTTTAACGCGGTAGGAAGCGATGTTCACTTTCTTACCGTTTACGGTGACGTGGCCGTGGTTCACGAACTGACGAGCTGCGAAGATGGTCGGAACGAACTTGGCGCGGTATACAACTGCGTCGAGACGGCGCTCGAGCAGACCAACGAGGTTTTCACCAGTGTCGCCCTTAACGCGTTCTGCTTCGCCGAAGATACGACGGAACTGCTTTTCGGTAAGGTCGCCGTAGTAGCCCTTGAGTTTCTGCTTGGCGCGGAGCTGAAGACCGAAGTCCGAAAGCTTGGCCTTGCGGCGCTGACCGTGCTGGCCGGGGCCGTATTCACGCTTGTTAACCGGGGACTTAGGACGACCC
>CAYWUN010000074.1:0-14991 GCA_964461315.1 uncultured Aestuarium sp. | reverse complement strand
AGGGCGCGATCGAAGCGATGGGCGACAAGATCACCTCGAAGAAGATCGCGCAGGAAGCAGGCGTTAACACTGTTCCCGGATACATGGGTCTGATTGCGGACGCCGATGAGGCCGTTAAAATCTCGAACGAGATTGGTTACCCCGTCATGATTAAAGCGTCGGCTGGCGGCGGCGGTAAGGGCATGCGCATCGCATGGAACGACACCGAAGCCCGCGAAGGCTTTGAATCCTCGAAGAACGAAGCGGCGAACTCATTTGGTGACGACCGTATCTTTATCGAAAAGTTCGTCACCCAGCCGCGCCACATCGAGATTCAAGTGCTCGCCGACAAGCACGGCAACTGCGTTTACCTGCACGAGCGCGAATGTTCGATCCAGCGCCGCAATCAAAAGGTTGTAGAAGAGGCGCCGTCGCCGTTCCTTGATGAAGCCACCCGCAAAGCAATGGGCGAACAATCCGTCGCTTTGGCCAAGGCGGTAGGTTATGCCTCGGCTGGCACCGTGGAATTCATCGTCGACGGCGACCGTAACTTCTACTTCCTCGAGATGAACACCCGTCTTCAGGTGGAACACCCCGTGACCGAACTTATCACTGGGATCGACCTTGTTGAGCAGATGCTGCGCGTTGCCAACGGCGAGCCGCTCACGATCAAGCAAGAAGACCTTAAGATCAACGGTTGGGCAATCGAGAACCGTCTCTATGCAGAAGACCCGTATCGGAACTTTTTGCCGTCGATTGGCCGTCTGAGCCAGTATCGCCCACCTGTCGAAGGCCAGACTGAGACTGGCGGCATCGTGCGCAACGACACAGGTGTCTATGAGGGTGGTGAGATTTCGATGTACTACGACCCGATGATCGCCAAGCTATGCACATGGGCCCCGACCCGTGCGCAGGCGATCGAGGAAATGCGAGTCGCACTCGATACGTTTGAGGTCGAGGGCATCGGTCACAACCTTCCATTTGTTGCGGCAGTTATGGACCACGAGCGCTTTACCTCGGGCAACATGACCACCGCCTTCATCGCAGAAGAATACCCCGAAGGCTTTGAGGGCGTAACGCTTCCGCAAGAACAGCTTGTGCGCGTTGCAGCCGCTGCTGCGGCGATGAACCGAGTTGCCGAAATTCGCCGTGCTCGTATCTCTGGCCGCATGGACAATCATGAACGCCATGTCGGCGAAGATTGGGTCGTCTCGCTTCAAGGCGAAAGCTTTGCGTCAAAGATTGACGCAGATCGTGAAGGTTCGAATGTAACCATCGATGGAAAGACCTATCGCGTAGAAGGTGCTTGGACCCCTGGTGACAGCCTTGCTCAGATGAAGGTCGATGGTGCTTCACTTGTCCTGAAGGTCGGCAAGATCAGCCATGGCTTCCGTCTGCGCTTCCGCGGTGCTGACCTCAAGGTACATGTGCGCACCCCGCGTCAGGCAGAGCTTGCGAAGTTGATGCCTGAAAAGCTCCCGCCGGATACCTCTAAGCTTTTGCTCTGCCCAATGCCTGGTCTCATCGTGAAGGTGAACGTGGCCGAAGGCGACGAAGTTCAGGAAGGACAGGCACTTTGCACAGTCGAAGCAATGAAGATGGAAAACATCCTTCGTGCAGAGCGCAAAGGTGTTGTTACCAAGGTCAATGCGGCTCCTGGTGATAGCCTCGCTGTAGACGACGTTATCATGGAGTTTGAATAAGGTGGGCGAGGGGCGCATCATCTTGAAGGAAACTGCAGGCTTTGGTCTGGCTTTCCTCACGTGGTGCGCCGCGACCTACTGGTTTGTTCCCGAACTCAGCCCCTATGCTGCACCCATGGCGGCGATGGGTGCATATAGCCTCTTGAGGCTCAATTGATGGTCCTTCGATCCTCAATCTCTTGCTGGCGCAGTGGCGATTTGTCGATGGAGCGTCCCAACTCGCGGATGCTCCATGGCGCTGGCTTTCGTAGAGCGACGCGCCCGTCTTTGTCGATAAGCACGAGCTGGAAGCCGCGTGGGCGCAGTTTTTGCCGTATGTCGGTCGCTGTGTTTGGGTCCGCATCGGTGATCAAAAGCACATCGCGTTCGGCAAGGTCCTCGGTGCGCTCTGCCAAAAGATCAAGCTGGTGTCGGAAATTTGGGTCATTTGGGCTGTCTGCAAAGATCACAACGGGTCGAGCCACCCAGATAAAATCATTTAAATTTATATCTGATGCTTCGAATATCGCCGTTTTGTCCGCTTCCCATTGCTCGACGGTAGCGTTTTCTGCCGATGCGGAAAACGCCGCAAACAACAGGAATATCAACGGGATGGTTCGGAAAGCTGTTCTGATCATACCGATGAATATAGGGTTTCATTTCGGCGAGTCTAAGGCTCGTGTGGGTACATACACAAACAATTTTATCATTAAGCCTTCGCTCAGGAGCGAGTGCACATGATCGGCCTCATCAAGAAACAGGTTTCGCAGTGCGGGGCCCTTTTACGCGAGGCTTGGCGTATTGTGGACGTAATCTTACATTTGGGTGCCCATCGGACGGCAACGACTTCATTTCAGACCTATCTTGAGAGTGAGCGGCGGTCTCTCGCCGCGCGTGGGGTTGCGATTTGGACACCGGAAAGGACTCGAAGTGGGCTCTTTTCTGGACTTGTTGGTCGCCCAAATGAGTGTTCGCCCGAAAACATGATCCGAGCTTCGCGGTCGTCGGGCGTCATCCGAATTGAAGCAAAGAGGCTGGAGAACGAAGGGTTTCAGCAGCTTATCGTCTCCGAAGAAAACATGATCGGCGCGACCCGCGATAATCTTAGAGAGGCAGTGCTTTACCCGAGTACCGCAGAACGCCTTAGCAACTTCAGAGTTGCTTTCGCGGATCGCTGTGTTCGCGTCGGAATTGCCATTCGGGATTATGAAAGCTTTTGGTCCTCTGCACTTGCCTTTGCCGTTGGGCGTGGACATCGCTTGCCGAGCCCGAACGACTTAGAGACCTTGGTGCGTCAGCCACGACGTTGGCGAGAGGTGATCACCGATGTTGCGCAAGCGTTTCCGCGGGCCGAAGTGGTTGTCTGGCCATTTCAACATTTCGCAGGGCAACCGCAATTCGCTTTCACGGCTTTGTCTGGCATGGCCGCGCCTAAGCCCATTGAAATTTGGTGCAACAAAAGCCCCAATTTGAACCGCCTTCGCCGCGTTCTTAGTGACGCGGGACAGGATGGAAAGGTGCTTCCACAAGGAAATGGGCGCTGGAACCCTTTCAGCGCACACCAAAGCAAGCAGTTCTGGGATGACTACCAAGAGGATTTGCATTGGCTCCGTTCTGGGGCGGATGGAACTGCGACCTTTTATGAACATGCGCCGGCTGCGCAGAAGACTTATCAAAGCAATAACATGACACAGACAGAAGTTTGCGGCGCACTGGCGGCCTCTCGGCTCGCAGCGCTGGTCACAGGAGGACGTCTCTATGGCAAACACTGAAAAATGGGCTGAATTGGCCAAGGGCGAGCTACGCGGACGCGAGCTTGACGATCTGACTTGGAACACCCTAGAGGGGATCAAGGTCAAACCCCTCTACACCGAAGAGGACCTGCACGGCCTCTCGCACCTTGGGTCAATTCCGGGGGATGCCCCATATACACGCGGACCGCGTGCCACAATGTATGCAGGTCGTCCTTGGACCATTCGTCAGTACGCTGGTTTTTCAACCGCCGAAGAGTCGAATGCATTCTACCGCAAGGGTCTGGCTGCCGGTGCACAGGGCGTTTCAGTTGCTTTCGACCTCGCAACCCACCGCGGTTACGACTCGGATCACCCCCGCGTAGAGGGTGACGTCGGTAAGGCAGGCGTTGCGATCGACAGCGTTGAGGATATGAAGATCCTGTTCGATGGTATTCCTCTCGACAAAGTGTCGGTCTCGATGACCATGAATGGCGCAGTGATCCCGATCCTTGCGAACTTTATTGTTGCGGGTGAAGAGCAGGGCGTTGATCGCGCAGCACTTTCGGGAACCATTCAGAACGACATCCTCAAAGAGTTCATGGTTCGCAACACCTATATATATCCGCCTGAGCCTTCGATGCGGATCATCTCGGATATCATTGAATACACTTCGAACGAGATGCCAAAGTTCAACTCGATCTCGATTTCGGGCTACCACATGCAGGAAGCCGGTGCGAACCTTGTACAGGAACTTGCCTTTACGCTTGCAGACGGACGTGAATACGTCAGAACCGCCATCAACGCTGGCATGGATGTTGATAAGTTCGCGCCCCGACTGTCGTTTTTCTTTGCGATTGGCATGAACTTTTTCATGGAGGTCGCAAAGCTTCGCGCGGCGCGTCTCTTGTGGCACCGCATCATGTCCGAGTTTGAGCCCAAGAAGCCCGGCTCGTCGATGCTCCGGACGCACTGTCAGACCTCGGGTGTGTCATTGCAAGAGCAGGACCCTTATAACAACGTTGTGCGCACCGCTTATGAGGCGATGGCTGCGGCTTTGGGTGGAACTCAATCGCTCCACACCAATGCTTTGGATGAGGCGATTGCGCTTCCGACAGAGTTTTCAGC
Organism: uncultured Aestuarium sp.; assembly: GCA_964461315.1. Lineage (GTDB taxonomy): Bacteria > Pseudomonadota > Alphaproteobacteria > Rhodobacterales > Rhodobacteraceae > Marivivens. The sequence continues at coordinate 10,472 of CAYWUN010000074.1, read as the reverse complement.
ACGCATCGCCCGTAATACCCAGCTCATCCTTCAGGAAGAGACAGGGATTACCAACGTTGTCGATCCTCTTGCAGGGTCATACTACATTGAAAGCCTGACCCATCAGCTTGCCGAAGAAGCATGGAAGCTGATCGAAGAAGTCGAAGAAATGGGCGGTATGACCAAGGCTGTGGCTTCGGGTATGCCCAAGCTTCGTATCGAAGAAAGCGCTGCACGCCGTCAGGCCATGATCGATCGCGGCGAAGAGGTTGTGGTCGGTGTAAACAAATACCGTCTCTCGAAAGAGGACGAGCTCGACATTCTCGACATCGACAATGCGGCTGTTCGCAAAAGCCAGATCGCGCGCCTTGAGCAAATTCGCTCGACCCGCGATGAAGCGGTTTGCAGCGCAGCGCTCGCTGAAATCACGCGCCGCGCAACAGAGGGTGGCAATATTCTTGAGGCAGCGGTTGACGCTGCCCGTGCCCGTGCCACCGTAGGAGAAATCAGCATGGCAATGGAGAAAATCTTTGGACGCCACCGTGCTGAGATCAAAACGCTCGCTGGGGTTTACGGTTCGGCTTATGAAGGTGATGAAGGTTTCGCGGCCATTCAAAAGGACGTGGAGAAGTTCGCGGAAGATGAAGGCAGACGGCCGCGTATGCTTGTTGTCAAAATGGGACAAGACGGCCATGACCGTGGCGCCAAAGTGATTGCGACTGCTTTTGCGGATATTGGTTTTGACGTTGATGTGGGGCCTCTCTTTCAAACACCAGAAGAGGCCGCTCAGGACGCCATCGACAACGACGTTCATATCGTTGGCATTTCGTCCCAAGCAGCGGGTCACAAAACACTTGCGCCAAAACTCGTAGAGGCGCTTCGCGCACAGGGCGCAGAAGACATCATCGTGATCTGTGGCGGCGTTATCCCGCAGCAGGACTATCAGTATCTCTATGATGCAGGTGTGAAAGCGATCTTTGGTCCGGGCACTAATATCCCCAAGGCCGCTTCCGACATCCTGCGAATTCTGGCCGAGACCCGCGGTTAATTCGCGTTAATCTAATGTGAGAAAGGCCGGCAGAGCGCCGGCCTTTTTTGCTTTTGAAATTTATTTCGCGGAAGCTCTTTCAGGCGCTTTTGATCCTGCGCTGAAAAGCACTAGATAGCCGGTAATCGCTGACATAATAGAACCTCCGAGGACGCCAACGCGGACCTCATTCATCAGCAGACCTTCGCCAAAGCTAAGACCGCCGATAAAGAGCGACATGGTAAAACCGATGCCTGCAAGGCAGGCGACACCGAAGATGTGTTGCCAGTTGACGCCATTTGGCAATCGCGCTGCGCCAAAAGTCACGAGTAGCCAAGTCACCCCGAAAACGCCGATCAACTTGCCGATGAACAAGCCAAGAGCGATACCCAGCGGGAGAACCGAAAGGACGTCTTCGAGCCCCAATCCACCGAGAACGACTCCAGCGTTTGAGAAGGCGAAAATTGGCACAATCAAGAAGAACACATAGGGCGAAAGGGCGTGCTCAAGTGCATGCAGCGGCGACTTGCCATAGCGATCTTTGAGAGGGACAAAGAAGGCGGTAATCACGCCTGCAAGCGTTGCGTGAACGCCGGATTTCAGCACGAGAACCCATAGGATTACTCCTAGTAGCACGATTGGCGCTATGCGATGCAGCTTCTTGTGGTGACACCACCAAAGACCAGCCAAGGGAATGAGCGAGAGCCAGAGGTAGTCGATTTTGAGGTCGGCAGTGTAGAACAACGCGATGATGATGATAGCGCCAAGGTCATCTAGAATTGCGAGTGTCAGGAGGAAGATCTTGAGCGCCGAAGGTGCGCGAGTGCCAAGTAGGGCAAGCACACCAACCGCAAAGGCAATGTCCGTCGCCGCTGGAATTGCCCAACCGTGGATAGTCTCGGCATTGCCCCAATTGAAGAATAAAAAGATAATTGCAGGCACAATCATGCCGCCCACAGCTGCAGCCCCGGGAAGGAAAACATCGCGCGGGTTCTTGAGCTTCCCTTCAAGCATCTCCCGTTTTAGCTCGAGGCCGATCAGGAAGAAGAACACAGCCATAAGGCCATCGTTAATCCAAAGGATTAAGGGTTTCTGGAGCCCCTCACCATCAAGCGTGATCGCAAGATATGTATTGAGAGCAGCATGATAGCCGTTTGAAAGGGAAGAGTTTGCGACGATGAATGCGAGAGCAGCTGCTCCCATCAAGACGATGCCACCGGCAGCATCGTGCTTGAAGAACCGGTTAAGGGCGGTGCCTAAAGACATTGGTTTCTCCGACATGTGAAAGTCTACGTAGTTACTACACCTATGGTGTAACGCTGCTCGATCAACCTTTGTTCCCAATTAAATTGAGCGATTATGTCGGAAATAGGATTGGAACCCTCTGCACATCATGCAAATAAGGGCATGAATACGAATTGGAGCGTGGAATGTCGATTTGGAGCAAGATTGCAGAGGCTATAGCCGCCCTTGCAAAGGGCGAGAGCCTTGCATCCGTTTTCGAACGCCTTCGCACTCCGCCTGAACGCTCGGTTGCATTTGCGATCGCCGTGATTGCTCTTGGTGCAAAGATGGCGAAAGCAGATGGGCTTGTCACACGCGATGAGGTGACTGCCTTTCGTGAAGTTTTTTCCATTCCTCCGGAGGATGAAGAAAAGGCCGCTAAGGTCTTTAACTTGGCGCGGCAGGACGTGGCTGGTTTCGAAGTCTATGCACGAAGCGTCAAGCGTATGTTTGGTGATGAAACCGAGCCGCTTTGTGATTTGATGGAGGGCCTCTTTCACATCGCCTTGGCGGATGGGGAATACCATCCCGGAGAGGACAAGTTTCTCGAGACCGTTGCAGGGATACTTGGTTTCGATGAGCGCCGCTTCAAGTCGATCAGAGCACGATTTGTGCCAGATGCTGAACGTGATCCCTTTGATGTTCTTGGGGTGTCGCCAGATGCGTCGAAAGAAGAAATTCGAGCGGCTTGGCGCAAAGCAGTCCGTGAGAGCCATCCTGACCAGATGATTGCCAGAGGTGTCCCAGAAGAGGCGTTGAAGATGGCGGAAGTCAGAATGGCCGCAATCAATGCTGCGTGGGAACAAATCAACGAGATGCGTTCGTGAGGATAGCGACCTATAACGTCGAGTGGTTCACAAACCTCTTCGACGATAAGGGGCAGCTCCTTGAGGATGAAAATTGGTCGGGCCGTATGGATGTGACACGGCGCGAGCAGCTGCACGCTCTGGGTCAGGTATTTCAAGCAATAGATGCCGACGCGATCATGGTGATCGAGGCGCCTGATGAAAACAGGCGCAGGTCATCGCGCCTTGCACTTGAGAACTTTGCAGAACGCTTTGGGTTGCGGACGTCGAAGGCCATCATTGGCTTTGGCAATGCAACGCAGCAAGAGATTGCATTATTATTTGATCCCTCGTTGATTGAGCCGAGCCATGACCCGCGCGAGACGGATGCCGTTCCACGCTTTGATAGCGCGTTCCTCATTGATCTTGATACCGATGCCGCGCCGGACCTTGTCAAATGGAGCAAGCCACCGTTCGAGGTTGCGGTGCGCTCGCTCAAATCCGGCAGAGATTTTCGGATGATAGGTGTTCATGCAAAATCGAAAGCGCCCTATGGTTCGAATGATCCTTCAGAAATCTTGCGCATCAGCATCGAGAACCGACGCAAACAGCTGGCTCAGTGCATTTGGCTTCGCAAGCGAGTCGTTGAAGATTTGGCGTTGGGCGACGATGTGATCGTCCTTGGCGATTTCAACGACGGCCCTGGCTTGGACGAATATGAAAAGCTCTTTGGTCGCTCGTCGGTTGAGATTGTTCTGGGTGAAGACGGCGGAGAAAAGCTCTTTGCCCCTCATGCCTCACTCGCGATTACGCAACGGATCGGGGCCAGTCCGACGACGTCGCGCTTTCGTATCCCGCCTGAGGGAAACTACCTTTCGGCACTTTTGGATTACATCATGATTTCACCGCGTCTGCGGTCGCTTGGTCCGCATTGGACCATTTGGCATCCCTTTGAGAACTTTAGTTGCTACGGCAATGAACCGCTCAGAGAGGCGCTTTTGACTGCCTCAGACCATTTTCCTGTCACGCTTGATATCGAGTTGTGATTTGGCGTTTTGCGCGGCACAGCTTATATCAGTCTCATGAAGAAAATTTACGCTCCTATTTTCGCGCTTTTCCTCACCGGCACCCCTGTTTTTGCCGAGGATAATGCTGAGGTTTCGGAAGGCTTTGACCTCATGGAAAAAGGGGTTCAGCTCTTTATGCAGGGGATATTTAACGAGTTGGAACCCACGATGAATGAGTTCCAGCAGTTGATTGATGAAGCGAGTCCTCAGCTAAAGGCACTTCTCCTTGAAATGGGGCCATCTCTGGTCGAAGCACTCAACAAAATCGACGACTTCTCATATTATGAGAAACCCGAGGTTCTTCCCAACGGAGATATTATCATTCGCCGCGAGAAAGGCGCACCGATCTATGTCCCGCCCGAGGAAATAGAGCCTCAGGCGGAGATTGAACTTTAACTTTGGAGAATTTCGACTTCTGTTTTTGAGGCCGTCAGAGCGCTTGCAAGTGATCCAAGACGGCTTTCGGCGACCTCGCCAAAGAGCGGTTTGGCGTGAGCATTAAGAACCAGCTTTAGCTCGCGCTTCTTTGGCTTCCATTTGAGTGTTCCGAATTGCTCATCAGCATTGAGCCAGAGCATAGCGCCAAGTCGCATCGCTTTGCCGAGGACCTCGGCATCGCGCATTTCATCATCGGTTAGCATTTTGAACAATGGTTCAAACCGCGAGCCTTCTCGTTTGTTCGAATAGCGATGGAGAAGCGAAAGACCGAGGTATATACGCTCGCCATGTTTCAAACCGCCAAGGTTCGCACGGGTCGCGTTGTCAAAGGCAATTTCGTCCCGATAATCGGGGTGCGCGCGCCATGTTACATCATGGAGCAAGCATGCGGCCTTGATGATGCGCTGCTTTTGCCAGTTTGCGTTCGGAAAGAGCGGCATGACAAAGTCGTAAAGAACTTTGCCAAAACCAGGCAGGCGTGCATCTTTGGCCTCGGCAAAGCGGCAGGCTTCGATCAAGGGGTCGCGATCCCGAAGTTCTTGGGGCATTTGTTCGTAGAGCATGCCTTCTCGGATGCCGTAAGAGGAAACCGTAATATCCTTTGGCTTGAAGGTCTTGACCAATTCTCGGAGCACGATGATCGCGAGAGGAACCAAAGACATACGGTCGGATGAAATTCCACAACGGCCCCTAAGATCATCTAGGTTTGCAGATGCAATGTAGTCTGCGGTTGTTGCGATATTTCGGGCATTCATCCGATATTCATGGAGAACCGTGAGCGGGTAGCCACGACGCTCCATATCCACACGAGCAATCGCACGCCACGAGCCGCCGACAAGAAAAAGGCGCATTCCCGTTTCGTTGTTCATCTTGGCATGGAGATCGCTAATGATCGTTTTGATATGTGCCCTGAGGTCTTTTTTGCTCTTGAAGTTTCGCAACTTGAGCGGCCCGAGAGGCGAGGTTACACGCTCCCCCACTTTGCCGTCTGCAATGTCCGCAAGCTCCATAGAGGAACCGCCAATATCACAGACGAGTCCGTAGGAGCCGGGCCAACCTAATAGAACACCTTGTGCTGACAATCTCGCTTCTTCGCGGCCGTCGATGACATAGAGACGGATGCCCGTTTGCTCAAAGACCTCACGACGGAATTCTTCGCCGTCTTCGGCTTCGCGCACAGCTGCGGTTGCGACAGCGGTAAGGGGCGAGATGCCCATACCATCTGCGAGCGCTGCAAATCGCTTGATAGCATTCAGAGCTCGTGTGCGACCTGTTGGGTTCAGTCGTCCGGTTTCGCCGAGACCTGCACCAAGAGCACACATGATTTTTTCATTGTAGAAATAAGCAGGTGAGCGCGCTGCACCGTCAAAAACGACAAGGCGGACGGAGTTCGAGCCAACGTCGACTACGCCAACACGAGAAAGTGCTCGCGCTTGTGGGTCGTCAAAAATAGGACGCCCGAAGGGGCCCCATTCGCTCAGCTCGGCTTCTGTAGAGTCGGTCATGAATTCTCCCAATCAACTCGACCATTGGCCAAGCTGACCGTCAGAGTCAATCTTCGGTGTGTGTGAGTTGCGGAACGTCACTTGCGCCGGCCGAGCCGCGACCCGACAAAGATGGATTTTCCATGAAGAATCGGTGGCAGCTAAAGGCGAAATCACCGTCCTTGATTTCTTGGCGATAGAACTTTCCATCAGCGGCCATAACCCAGCTTTGTGCGACATCGGCCATGTTTGCTGCCATAATTTGGCTGACGATTTGGGCTTGGACGGTGGGGTTTGTAATCTCGACAAGGGTCTCAACGCGCCGGTTAAGATTTCGGCTCATCCAATCGGCGGACGAAATGAAAACACGTGCCTTTTTCGACGGAAGCCCATGTCCGTTGCCGAAACAGACGATACGGCTGTGCTCAAGGAAACGGCCAATGATTGATTTGACGCGAATGTTCTCGGAAAGCCCTTTTATGCCGGGGCGAAGACCGCAAATGCCGCGCACAACGAGGCTGATTTTTACGCCCGCTTGGCTTGCCTGATAAAGTGCATCGATGACATCCTTTTCGATGAGGCTGTTCATCTTGGCCCAGATCATCGCTGGTCGGCCATTGCGCGCGTGCTCGGCTTCATCAGCGATCATTTTTAGGAGCGTAGGCTTTAGTGTCAGCGGCGAAATCGCGAGGTTCTCAAGACCGTCTGGCTGAGCATAACCCGAGAGGAAATTGAAGACCTTGGTCGCATCGCGTCCGAGTTTTGCGTCGCATGTGAAGAGGCTTAGGTCCGTATAAATTCGGGCTGTGATCGGGTGATAGTTGCCTGTGCCATAGTGCGTATAGGTCACAAGACTATCGCCTTCTCGGCGCACAACCGTACTGATTTTGGCGTGGGTTTTATACTGGGTGAAGCCATAGACCACATGGGCGCCTGCGCGCTCCAAACGGCGGGACTGTCGAATGTTTGCAGCCTCGTCGAAACGCGCCTTTAGCTCGACCAGGGCGGTGACGGACTTGCCATCCTCGGCGGCTTCGCAAAGCGCCTCGACAATAGGTGAGTTCTTAGAGGTGCGGTAAAGCGTTTGCTTGATCGCAACGACATCTGGGTCGGCGGCAGCCTGTTTGAGAAAGCGCACCACCATGTCGAAAGTCTCATATGGATGGTGCAGCAACATGTCCTTTTGGCGGATAGCCGAGAACATATCTCCGTCGTGATCTTGAACCCGTTCCGGCACGCGCGGGCTATAGGGCTGCCAGAGCAGCTCTGGGAAGTCATCGACCACAAGTTCGCTCAAGTCGGCAATACCGATCAGCCCTTCGACCTCGACGACCTCGTCCTCGGTCACATGAAGTTCGTTCATGATGAGCTTTTTCAAAGCACTGGGCGAGCCGCAGGAAATCTTCATGCGGACAACTTCACCGCGGCGGCGACGTTTGAGTGCTGTTTCGAACTCGCGTACGAGGTCTTCTGCTTCTTCTTCAACTTCAAGGTCGCTGTCACGCAGAACGTTAAAGGCACAATGTCCTTTGATTTTATATCCAGGGAAAAGCTGACCGATGTGGAGGAGCAGCAGTTCTTCGAGCGGTAAGAACCGAAGGCCAGTCTCGGATGGGAGGCGAATAAAGCGATCAATCTGGTGCGGCACCGGTAAGAGTGCACGCAGCGCAGGTCGACTTGAACTTTCGAGCGAGAGCGCCAAGGCAAAGCCCTCGTTCGGGATGAACGGGAAGGGGTGTGCAGGATCCACGGCAAGTGGCGAAAGCACAGGAAAGACTTTGTTGAGGAATACATCTTCCAGGAAGGGAAGGTCGCTCGGCTCTAGGTCTTTCTGGCTTAGGATGGCTAGGCCGCGCTCAGCCATTTCCGCTCGTAGCACATCGTAAACGGTTTGCTGGCGAGCCATAAGGCGACGCGCGTCAAGATCGATCAGTACCAGTTGCTCTGCTGGCGTAAGCCCATCCAAAGCGGGAGTGGAGTTGCCTGCACGTTTTAATTCGCGAAGGCCTGCGACGCGGACTGTATAGAATTCGTCTAGGTTTGTTGCCGAAATCGACAAAAAACGAAGTCGTTCGAGGAGAGGCGTTCTTGGGTTTTCAGCTTCTTCAAGGACGCGCCAGTTAAAACCGAGCCAGCTGAGCTCTCGATTGTAAAAACGGGACGGGCCAGTCAGATCGGCATCAAGATCTACGGCTTCGGGGAATTCGGATTCAAGAAAGTTCGAAAGTGTCATGCTGGGCATATGCCGCCGAAATGAAAAGCTTTTATGACTATCACCCAAGGGGCGTGTCTTTGTCCAGAAGCGTTCGAGCCAGCGCGATACTGAGCGGTTTACCCTGCGCCAAAGCTTCTCGGTCAAGTTGGTCAACGATTTGTGCTGCGGTGATGAATGATCGCTCAATCCGTGCGGCGAGGTATTCGATGAGCTGGGGTTTAGGTGCGATTTGGCGATCTTGGAACAGTTTCATCAAAACCGCCGAGAGCAGGCGATCGTCTGGGTCGTCGATGTGCACGACTGATGTTGCCTGCATTCGGCTGGCAAGGTCTGGGAGTTTGATCTCCCAGCGACTGGGTGCAAGCGTCGACGTCAAAAGCAATGGGACGCGGCGCTGTCGAAGATGGTTGTGCAGGTGAAAAAGGTCTTCCTCACTCTGCTCGGCGAGTTTCTCGACATCTTCAACCACGACCGCGGGCGCAGAGCGAAGCTTATCTGTGACCTCAAATTCTGCGGCTGAAATGATATTCGCATTGAAAAAATGACGGAAAACTCGCGCTAAATGGCTCTTTCCAGATGAATGAGGTCCGATAAGTGCAAGTTTTCCCTCGGGCCAGCTTTCCGGCGCCTTGAGCATTGCATAGGCATGAACATTTGCATCCGAGACAAAATAGTCGTCAGGGCCAAGCGCGACACGGGTCGGCCAGTCAAAGTTCAGTTGCTTAGCCATTATTCCTCGGTTCCGCTGACGCCCTTATAGAGACGGCCGTCCTTGTAGTGTGCAATTGCAAACCGTGCAAACACACCGAGCACCGCGGCGACGGGTACGGCAACGAGCATACCGACGAAGCCAAAGAGCGAGCCAAAGACCGAAAGCGCAAAGATCAGCCAAACGGGATGAAGTCCGATGCTGCTGCCTACGAGCTTTGGGGTCAGGATGTTACCTTCAAGGAATTGACCGACAGCAAAGATGCCAGCAACTGCCGCGATCCATGCCCACTCCCCCCAGAATTGGAACACTGCAAGGCCGATGGAAAGCGCGCCTCCAACAATCGCTCCTACATATGGGATAAAGGTCAATGCACCTGCCACGGCGCCTGCGACGAGGCCGAACTGTAGGCCTACGATCATCAGAGCAATCGCATAGAACGAACCGAGTATAAGGCAGACGGTCCCTTGGCCGCGAATGAAGGAAGCAAGAGTTTGATCTACTTGTTTGGCAAGGTCGCGAATGACGGGTGCGTGGTCCCGCGGTAAGAGCTCATCAATTCGCGCCACCATATTGTCCCAGTCAAGTAGGAGGTAAAACGTTACAACCGGCACGACGATCAGAAGAATTAGGATATTGAAGAGGCTCATTGCCGAGGTCAGGAGGCTATTCAAAAGCTCGCCGCCCTTGGACTTGATCGCCTCGCCCGTTGCAGCGAGCTGCTGACGGATCATGCTCTCGTTGTCGATCAGCGAAGGAAAGCGTTCGGTCAACCAATGCTGAAGGTTTTCAAAGACTGTTGGCGCGGTGTCTATAAGCTGCCCCGTTTGCTGGACAAGCGTCGGAATAACGAGAAGGGCCAGAACGACAAAAAGGAGGATGGCGGCAAGCGTAATTGTTGCAACTGACATTGCTCGGCTTAGACTGAGTGCCTCTAGGCGGTCGGCGATCGGGTCGAGAAGATAGGCAATTGCGCCACCCAAAACAAAGGGGAGGATCACATCGCCCAGGAACCATAGTGAAACGGAAATGACCGCTGCGGAGATGAGCCAATAGCGAATTTGGTCTTTGACGGGCAGGGACATGAAGGCATTCCTAAAAAACTTAGAGCATATTTCGGCGCAAGCCCGCCTGAGTTCAAGTCAATTTGGCGATAACTGTGCGACTTGGCTTGCTTGCGCGCGCGGGCTTTCGTAAACCCCTTGCGATTAACTCCTAACCCCCGGGGATCGTTTCCATGCGCCTGAGCCGCTACTTCCTGCCCGTTCTCAAAGAAAACCCTGCCGAGGCGCAAATCGTTTCGCACCGCCTTATGTTGCGCGCGGGCATGATCAAACAGCAAGCTGCAGGCATCTATTCTTGGCTGCCACTTGGCTTCAAAGTCCTGCGCAAAATTGAAAATATCGTGCATGACGAACAAATCCGCGCTGGTCACATCCCGATGCAGATGCCGACACTTCAGCCAGCGGACCTGTGGCGCGAGT
>CAYWUN010000073.1:0-15021 GCA_964461315.1 uncultured Aestuarium sp. | reverse complement strand
ACTCGTCAAGCGAATAGCCAACGCCACCGTTCGAAACGCCCATGACGTTAAAGCCGGCCTCAAGGCCTTCACCTGCGGTGAAGCTGTCATAGACAGCGTTGTCCACGCGCTTGAGCATCGAGGTCAGAACCTTGCCCGGGTGGAGATAGTTCTGGTTGCTGTCAACGCCGATCGAGAGGATGCCTGCGTCAGCGGCAGTTTGAAGAACGCCAACACCTGTGCCGCCAGCCGCTGCATAGACAACGTCCGCGCCTTGGCTGATCTGTGCTTGGGTGAGTTCCGAACCTTTAACAGGGTCGTTCCACGCCGACGGAGTGGTGCCGGTCATGTTTGAAATCACGGTTGCGTCGGCGTTAACAGCTTTTGCACCCTGCGCATAACCACAAGCGAAACGGCGGATAAGCGGAATGTCCATGCCGCCGATGAAGCCGACGGTGCCTGACTCGGACGCCATTGCAGCCATCATGCCAACGAGGTAGGAACCTTCTTGCTCGGAGAAGACGATCGAGCGAACGTTACCAGCATCGACCACACCGTCGATCACGGCGAACTTGGTGTCTGGATAGTCAGCGGCAACTTCGGAAAGCGGGGTCGACCACGAGAAGCCGGCCATAACGATCGGGTTGTTGCCTGCTTCTGCAAAGCGACGGATCGCTTGCTCGCGCTGGGCGTCGGTCTGGATCTCGACCTCGGCATAGGTGCCGCCCGTTTCCTTGGCCCAACGCTCTGCACCATTGTAGGCGCTCTCGTTGAAGGATTTGTCGAACTTGCCGCCAAGATCATAGATGATCGCCGGATCGGCGAAAGCTGCGCCTGCAGAAAGGGCGAGCGCCGCGGTCGCGCTGAGGAATTTCGTTGTAAGGGTCATTTTGTTCTCCCAAATGGTTATCTCCGCGAAAGCGTCCGTTCCGCAGGTAGAGACATCTGTCGTGTCTGAGGGGAGTTTGGATTCAGACACTTGAAAGGGTCAATATGAATCTGACGTCAAACAACGTCACTTTGACCGAATGATCAAATTTTGTGCCAGTTAGAGAGTGCGCCGCATCATAACGGCGTCCACCACGCGAGAATCCGAGCGTTTGTAGTAGCCTTTTCGGCGTCCCGATTCGCTATATCCTGCCTTCACATAGAGAGATCGGGCCGAAATGTTGTCTTCCGCTACTTCTAGAAACGCAACTTCAGCGCCGCGTGAGAGCGCCTCGGTGTGGAATTGCACCAAGAGCAGAAGACCAAGCCCGCGTCCTTGGTGCTCGGGCTTAATAGCGATGGTCAACAGCTCGACTTCGCCTGTGATGAGTTGACCAAGAGCGAAGCCAAAATCCTCCAGTATGGTGTAGAAACAAAACCGATTGGCCTGGAGATCTGCAAATTCAGATGCCGTCCAAGGTCGACTTGTTGGAAAGGCCGACGCGTAAATCGCCTCCATGACCTCAGGAGTCACGAGAAAATCACCGGAGCGGGGTCGCGCGGTGGAGCGGCATCGGCGGCCCTAACATAAAGCGGAGCAGGGCGAGGCTGAGCGCTTCCTAGACGGCTGGCGGCGATTTCGGCGACATTGTGGATGAGCGTTTCGGCGTCCGCTTCCGGAGCAACCGGATAGAGCGGGGCAAAGTCAGCGAGCGGCTCGAGCAACGGTGTGCTTACAGTATTGTTCTCAAACACCTGAACGTAGTGGTGTTCGCGCGGCGCAGGGATCGTCGCGACAATGGGGCGAGTCTGGCAATGTGCCCGCGCCTCAAATCCATTTACGCCAATCGCCGGTTTGCCAAGGGCAAGAGCAACACCGCGTGCGGCGGCGACAGAGATGCGGATACCGGTGAAGTTGCCCGGCCCAAGACCGACACCGACACCGTCGAGGTCTTGCCACGTCAGCCCAGACCTTTTGAGCATCTCGTCCAGCATCGGCATGAGATGCTCCGCTTGGCCCTTTTTCATTTCATCAACACGGGTGATGATCTTGCCACGAAAAAGCAGAGCGGCGGCGCAATACGCCGCCGATGTATCAAAGGCCAGAAGGGTCGGCTGTTCGGTCATACTGCTGATCAAGCAGCCACAGGACGCACTTCAAGCACTTCGGGGATGTAGTGCCGCAGAAGGTTTTCGATACCCATCTTAAGCGTCAGGGTCGACGATGGGCAACCAGCACACGCGCCTTGCATGTGAAGGTAGACGATACCGCGCTCAAACCCGTGGAAGGTAATGTCGCCACCATCTTGCGCAACAGCAGGACGCACGCGGGTATCAAGGAGTTCTTTGATCTGGTTAACGATCTCGGTGTCCTCGGTTGCGTGGTTGTCGCCATGCGCCGAGGCTTGCGGACCTTCCATAACAGCCGCGCCGGACTGGAAATGCTCCATGATCGCGCCGAGAATGGACGGTTTGATGTGATCCCATTCGCTGCTGTCCGCTTTGGTTACCGTCACGAAGTCGTTGCCGAAAAAGACGCCCGAAACGCCCGCAACTGCAAAGAGGCGGGTCGCGAGTGGTGAGCTAGAGGCCGCTTCGGCCGAGGGGAAGTCGGCGGTGCCAGCCTCTAGCACGGTCAGACCGGGGAGGAATTTAAGTGTCGCCGGGTTCGGCGTGGATTCTGTCTGGATAAACATGATTAGCCAACCTTTTTTGTCAGGCTCTATATGGTGCGGCCTGACGCGTAAGTCAATGTTGGAACCATTCTAAAGTGAGTGAACCTAAGACGCAATGCGCTTGCGCGGGGTCCTAGTCTGAGACCCCGCGTTTGCGTCCGGACTTAGTCAAAGGTGTAGACTTGCTGAGCCACTTCTTGGCCGCCGACTTTCAAAACTGCGAGCACGGTCGAAGCGTGAAGTCCGCTTACATCTACTGCGAAACCATCGTTTGCGCCGCCATGGACTTCTGCGCTGCCTACGAGAGCGCCGCGCTCACCGTATTGGTAGTTGTAGATTTCAACGACGCCATCAGTGTCGGCACGAACGAGGCCAACTTCGACGGTGCTGCCGCTCGAGAGATTGGTTTCTAGCGAGCCGAAGTAGTTATAGCCAGCGGCGGTAGATGCGGTAGCTGCGCCGAGGGATGCGATAACTGCGACAACGGGGAGGAGAGCTTTGAATTTCATCGTTTAAGCCTTTCAATTTTCATATCTGCGAGTGTGTTCGCCCTTATGATACGAAGATTGAAATCGCTCCCGTCGCAGAAATAACGCTTTGTTTGGTAACGTTATTTTGTGTGCGTTTTGAAATTGTGAACGACGGAAATTTTTGTTCGGCCCGTATGCGCCGACCTAAGTGATTGCTTCGAGCTGATCCTTGGAAAGATCGCCGGGAACGATCGTAATCGGGACTGGAAGGCTCCCCGATTGGCGAGAAAGCTGGCTCACTAGGGGGCCGGGGCCCTTTTTATCATTGCCCGCGCCAAGAACCAGAACGCCGATCTCGGGGTTTTCTGAAATGACGTCTAGAATCTGTTGAACCGCTTCGCCTTCGCGAATGATGAGTTCTGGTGTGATGTTTTGGCGGTCACGCATCCATTTCGCAAAGACTTCAAAATGCGCGTGAATGCGTTCGCGGGCTTCTTCGCGCATCAGCTCGCCAATTCCGATCCAGTGATTGAACTCTTCGGGTGGAATAACAGAAAGGATTGCAACGCCTGCACCTGTTTTATTGGCGCGCATCGCTGCAAACCGCATCGCATTCAGGCACTCTCGGCTATCATCCAGTACGACGAGGAACTTGCGCATCATAATCTCCTTGCTCGAGGGCGATATTGGCCGATCCGAGCAGGCCGCGCAATAAAGATGCGCGTCTGGCGGGGATAACCAGACGCGCAAAGTTGACCGGCAGGGACAAGCGCGGTCGATGGGGATGCACGGCACAAGAGGCATGCAGGAGAAGCCTGTGCCGAATCTGATTCAAAATTGTGACGGGGAAATTAAAGGTCGCTGCAAAGGAAGGCAGGCGACAGGCGGGGCGCAACACCCCGCCTAAGTTCTTTAACGAAGAAGGCCCACGATGTCGTAGGTCTGCTTGAGGATCGGCTCTGCAATTTCGCGAGCACGCTCCGCGCCGCGCGAAAGAATGCGATCGATCTCTGCTCGATCTTGCATCATTCTCGCCATTTCGCCGGAAATTGGCGCGAGCTTTTCTACAGCGAGATCAGCGAGGGCCGGCTTGAATTTGCCCCAGCCTGCACCTGCGTATTCCGCAATAACCTGCTCGTTCGTCATATCATTGAGCGCGGCATAGATGTTGACGAGGTTTCGGGCTTCGGGCCGCTCCGACAGACCTTCGAGTGTTTCCGGAAGCGGCTCTGGGTCGGTCTTGGCCTTCTTGAACTTCTTCGAGATGGTGTCGGCATCATCGGTCATGTTGATGCGTTCCATATCGGACTCGCCCGATTTGGACATCTTTTTGGTGCCGTCGCGCAGGTTCATAACCCGCATCGCGGGGCCTTCGATCACGGGGATCGTTTCAGGGAAGAAATCTACTTTGAAGTCGTGGTTGAATTTTTTCGCGATGTCGCGGGTCAGCTCGACGTGCTGTTTCTGGTCCTCGCCCACGGGAACGTGGGTCGCGTGGTAAAGAAGGATATCCGCAGCCATCAAAGACGGGTAGGCGTAAAGCCCGAGCGAGGCGGCCTCTGCGTCTTTGCCTGAACCAGCTTTATCCTTGAACTGGGTCATACGGTTCATCCAGCCAACACGCGCAACACAGTTGAAAATCCAGCCCAGTTCGGCATGGCCAGAAACCTGAGCTTGGTTGAAGAGGATCGACTTCTCAGGGTCGATCCCTGATGCGAGATAGCCAGCGGCCACTTCACGGGTCGCATCAGCGAGCTCTTTGGGGTCCTGCCAGACGGTGATCGCGTGGAGATCAACCACACAATAGATCGTCTCGAACTGCCCGCCCTGCATGTCTACAAAGCGCTTAATTGCGCCAAGGTAGTTGCCAAGGGTCAGGCCGCCGGACGGTTTGATGCCGGAAAACACGCGTGGCGTAAATTTGGTCTCGGTCATGGAACGCTCCGGGGCTGGAAATTAAAGTCAGAACGGCTTACCGAGGGGAGAAAGGACCGTCAACAGATTGGCGGCAAACGGAGGTCAAAGTGCAGCAAGAAAGCCCGTTTAACTCGGTTCCGGTGTCCGTACTTGTTCTGGTTTTCATCATCGTAGGCGTTGAAGTTGCCATTACGCTTGGAAATGCTGGGATTGTCGGTGGACCCGCTGCTGTTGGTTGGCGACTCGACTGGATCGATCAATTCGCAGTTTCACCTGCCGTCATTGATCGGATTTTCGGTCTCGGTGACCTCTCATATTTCATGACGCGCCGTTTGATTGGCTATTCGTTCATAAATGCGGGCTGGGTTCCGGTGATTTTTGCCAGTGCGATGCTGCTAGCCCTTGGCAAGTTCATCGGTGCGAGCTGGAAGCCACTTTCGATCCTTTTGACCTTTGTTGCCGCGAGCGTAGTTGGTGGTTTGGTCTTTGGATTGGCCACGCCCCAAAACATGCCACTCTTTGGCTCTTTCCCTGCGGTCTACGGTCTCATCGGTGCGTATAGCTACCTGCGGTGGCTCGAGCTTCAGCACTCGGGGAACAACAAATGGAAAGCCTTTGGCTTGATCGCCTTTGTTGTGCTCATTCAGATCGTTTGGGGATTGATCCTCAAGCTGCTCACGGCTTTTGGCTTTTTTGAAGCCGACCCTTCGGCAATCATGATCTATTTTGGGATTGCGAGCCTCTCAGGCTTTGTCACCGGACTCGTTCTTTCGCCGCTTCTTGGGCCAGGTGGTTGGGCCACTTTCGTGGCCCGCCTGCGTCAACGCTGACGGCGCTTGAGAAAGCCTTTGAATTCGCTGAGCTGAAACGCGCCAATCGTTTGGCCGATGCCAAAATAGCTCATCGCTCCAAGGAAGATCAGAATAACGAGCGCAACGCCTTTCATCGCATGCATTGCGAAGAATTGATGAAGCATCTCGCCGCAGATCCATAGGAGAAGGCCCATTAAGAACGAAGCAAGCAAGATGCGCCATGCGCGCATCTTAAGACGCTTGTCGAACTTTGCGGCATTGCCAAAGCGCCTGCTCCAGAACCAAAGAACGGCAACAGTCGCCCAGCCCGATAGCGTGGTGCCGAAAGCGGCAGCGATGAAGCCGATATGGGAACTGAGACCTATAGCGAGCGCAGCATTCACGACCATCGAGAAGAGCGCGGCATAGAACGGCCTCTTGGTGTCTTCGCGGGCGAAAAATAGGGGTTGAAGCGATTTTTGCAGCACGAACGCAGGAAGACCAAGGCCATAGACTGCAACAGCAAAGGCCGTGTTCAGCGTGTCTTGGTGACTAAAAGCACCGCGTTCGAAAAGCGTATCGACAAGCGGAACTGGGATTGCGATGAGGGCGGCTGCTGCCGGTACTGTGAGTGTTAGGCTGAATTCTGTTGCGCGGTTAAAGGCGTCACTGCCACCAGCCTCATCGCCTGCGCGAAGACGGCGCGAAAGCTCGGGCAATAGAACGACGCCAACAGCGATCCCGACGACCCCAAGTGGGAGCTGATATAAGCGGTCAGCATACGAGAGCCAAGCAACCGCACCATCAAAGAAGCTAGAGACTTGCCGACCAACTATGAGATTGATCTGAACGACCCCGCCTGCAAGAGCCGCGGGCGCAGCGATGAGTGCAAGTCGTTTAAGGTCAGGAGTCAGGCGCGGGCGTTTGGGAGTAATGGCGAAACCGGCACGCTTGGCCGCAATCCAGACCAATGCAAATTGGCCCAAACCAGCAATCGGAACTGTCCAAGCGAGCGTGAGCCCTGTGTTCCATTCCATGATGTCGCCGATCACCAGAGCGCTGACGAAGAAGACATTGAGCAGGACCGGGGCCGCAGCTGCGGCTACAAAACGGCCAGCAGAGTTCAGAACGCCCGAGAGAAGCGCGGCAAGCGAAATGAAGAGGATATAGGGGAAAGCGATCCGGCCAAATAAAACGGCAAGATCAAAACGCTCGTCCCCTGCAAAGCCGCTCGCCATAAGAAGCACGAGACCCGGCATGAAGACGAGGGCAATAAGGGTGAAGCCAATCAGGATGGTCCCGAGACCGGTAAAAGCATCCCGAGCAAATCCATTTGGATCGTCGCCCGCTTCGAGCCGTTTGGAGAACATCGGCACAAAGGCCATGTTGAATGCGCCTTCGGCAAAGAAGCGTCGGAACATATTGGGGAGGCTGAAGGCGATTAGGAAGGCCTCGGCGATAGGACCGGTTCCGAGATAAGCGGCGATCATCATATCGCGCGCAAAACCTAATACGCGGGAGAGTAGGGTCCAAAGACCAACGGTCATAAAACCGTTTACAAGACGGGCGGGTTTCACAGCTCTGCCTCGAATGAAATTTGAGGGTCTTTTATCGTGAAGGGTTAGGCTCCGCCACGGTTATTTAAAGGTGGCGGGGAAAGACGCCGCCACCTTGGGGGATTATGAGCGTGCCCGTTCAGCACCCAGCTCAATGGCTTCGCGTAGCTTTTTCTCAAGTGCTGACCTGCGGCCCTCGGCATGGAACTTCAGGCCGAACATGTCCTTGACATAGAAGGTGTCAACGACCTGCTCGCCATAGGTCGCGATCATCGCCGAGGCGATATAGACGTTGTTCGCAGCAAGTGTCCGCGTGAGATCAAACAAAAGTCCTGGACGATCACGGGTATCCACTTCGATGATTGTGTAAATCTCGGACCCTTCGTTGTCGAACGTGATCGAGGTCGCCACACGGAATGCCTGTTCACGTTTCTTGATCTTGTCGCGATCCTTTAGCGCTTCGCGTGCTATCACTTCGCCTTTTAGCGTGCGTTCAATCATCTGAGAGAGTCGTGGAAGACGTGCTGCCTCATAGGGGTGGCCGTCCGCGTCCTGAATCCAAAAGATTGCCGTCGCGTAGCCGTCCTTGGATGTGTAGGTGCGTGCATCCACAACGTTCGCTCCGACCAAAGCTAGTGCACCCGTCATTCGACTAAAAAGACCTGGATGGTCGGCCATAGCAAAACATGCGCGGGTCGCATCACGATCCACGTCGGGCTTTAGGTCAATGCGAATTTCGCTGTCGCTGATGCCGAGAAGCAGGTTTGCGAAAATGACGTGTGCGTCAGCCGGAAGACCCTGCCAATATGGCCCATAGTGGCGCGAAGTTTCGTGCCGCATGTCTTTGGCGTCCCATTTCGCAAGAGCGTCGCGCAGGTTTTTCTTGGCCTCTGCTTCGCGGCTTTCGCGGTTGAGATCTTCTAGCCCTGTTTCAAGAGCCGCCCGCGTGGATTTATAGAGGCTGCGCAACAGCATAGCCTTCCAATTGTTCCACGTTCCCGGTCCAACGCCACGAATGTCGCACACGGTCAATACTGTTAAAAGGTCGAGCCTTTCGACGGTCTTAACTGCGTTTGCAAAGGCGCGAACGGTGCGCGGGTCTGCGATGTCGCGCTTTTGCGCCATATCGGACATGAGTAGGTGATAACGAACGAGCCATTCGACTGTTTCGCTCTCTTTCTTGTTCAAGCCGAGACGTGGCGCGATCTTGCGCGCAAGCTGTGCCCCGATCACCGAGTGATCTTCATCGCGACCTTTGCCGATGTCATGGATCAAAAGCGCGACATAGAGCACCTTGCGGTTCACGCCACCTTTGAGAATGGAGGAGGCGACCGGCAATTCTTCGATCAGTTCCTCACGCTCAATATCGGCGAGATGGCTGATGCACTGAATTGTGTGCTCGTCCACTGTGTAGTGGTGATACATGTTGAACTGCATCATTGCGACAATGTTTGCGAATTCGGGCACAAAAGCGCCAAGAACTCCAAGTTCGTTCATCCGGCGCAAGGCGCGTTCAGGGTTGCCGTGCTTGAGCATGAGGTCGATGAAAATGCGAATAGCGGCTTTATCCGCACGCACTTCGTCGTCAATCAGATGCAGGTTCGCCGCAAGGAGGCGCATCGCATCGGGGTGGATGAGGGTACCCGTCCGAAGAGCTTCTTCGAAAATGCGGAGCATGTTCACTTTGTCGGCGAAGAACCCTTGTTCATCGGCAACAGTGAGGCGGTTCTGCTTAATGGCATAAGGCGCTTTGGCTTTTTTACGACGACCAAATAGGCGTTGAAGCATCGGCTCAGGCTTGGTGTGTTTGGCCTCAAGCGCTGTAAGGAAAATGCGAGTGAGTTCGCCCACACGGGTCGCGTGACGGAAATAGTCCTGCATAAAGACTTCGACCGCGCGCCTGCCTTTTTGGTCGGAATAGCCCATGCGGCTCGCAATCTCGACCTGAAGGTCGAACGTCAGCTGATCCATAGCGCGACCCGTCGCGAGATGGAGATGACAACGTACGGCCCAAAGGAAGTCCTCGGCCAAAACGAAAGTGTTGTATTCGTCTTCGGTAAAGACGCCGAGTTTTACAAGTTCCGAAGCTTCTTGAACGCCGTTAACGTATTTCGCGATCCAGAAGAGCGATTGCAGGTCGCGAAGTCCGCCTTTGCCTTCCTTTACATTCGGCTCGACTACGTAACGCTGCCCGCCTTGCTTGCGGTGGCGTTCGGCACGTTCTTCGAGTTTGGCTTCAACGAAATCGGCTGCGGTTGAGCTGAACAATTCCTTCCAAAGCCGCTCTCGCAGTGCATTTGCGAGATCGCGGTCGCCATCGAGATAGCGGTATTCAACAAGGCTTGTTCGAATGGTGTAGTCTTCGCGAGCAAGCCGAATACAGTCTTTGATGGTGCGGCTGGCGTGACCGACCTTTAGCTTCAAATCCCAGAGGATGTAGAGCATCGACTCGATCAGGCTCTCAGCCCAAGGCGTGATCTTGTATGGCGTTAAAAAGAGCAGATCGACGTCCGAAAACGGAGCCATCTCTCCTCGACCATACCCTCCAACTGCGACCACAGCGAGCTTCTCACCCTCGGTCGGGTTGGAAAGCGGGTGGAGCTTCGTTTGAACGACATGGAGCACCGAGTGGACAAGCTCATCGGTGAGATAAGTGTAAGCGCGTGTCGCAGGGCGCGCATCAAATGGGCGCTCAGCGATTGCAGCCGCGATCGCCGCACGACCCTTCTTTTGGGCGTCATTCAAGATCGCAACGGTGGTCTTGCGAACCTCCATCGCGTCCTTCGCGTCAACGATGGCTTCTTCGAGGAGTGCGCGAATTGCTTTGGTGTCAAAAATTTCTGACGCCGGACAGATTAAACTGTCCGGTGTTCCGAGGATTTCTTTGCGGAATGCTGCCGGGTCAGAAACCGGCGCCAGCAAAGCTTCTTGGGGCTGGTTCAAGGATAACTACCTGATTATTTTGAATGGTTGCGACCGCGAGGCCGCGTTCGTTGGTTCCATCTGCATTCAGACGGAAAATACCTTGGGTGCCTTCAAAACCCTGTGCTTGGGTCAAGGCTGCGCGCGAAACGGGGTTTCCATTTCCGAGTGCAGCAAGGGCGCCAACAGCAGCAATGCCGTCATATGCAAGACCGGCAAGAGGGTGGGGCGTTTCGCCGTAGGCTGCAGCATAGCGGGCCTCAAACTGTGCATTCACAGCCGTATCCGGCATTGCGAAAAGACCACCCTGAAGACCTGGAAGAGCCATCGCTTGAGGTGCTGCATCCCAGCGGGTCAAACCGATGTATTTCACGGTTTCAGGGCTGATGCCTTGCTCTGGAAGAGCGGTCGCAATGATTGGTAGGTCAGCGTTGACACCGCCCGTTAGGAAAACAGCTTGCGCGCCAGACGATCTGATGGAGCGGGCAATTTGTGAACCTGCACTAATGATGCCCGACTGGGACATCGCATAGGTTTCTGTTGCGGCGACAGTCGCGCCTGCATTGCGGATTTCGTTGGCGATAGCGTCACGGCCAACCGCGCCTTGAAGATCGTTGCCATAAACGACTGCGTAAGAACTGACCCCCTGACGCATCCCGTAATTTACAAGGCGCTTTGCCGTGTTCTGGAACGTTGCACCTAGGACAAATACGTTGCCACCGGCGATGGTCGTGTTGTTTGAGAAGGCAAGGACGTTTACGCCAGACCGTGCGACCGCGATCCCTGCTGCGTTTGCCGCCTCGGCATAAAGCGGACCGAGGATGACCTGTGCGCCTTCATTGACCGCTTGGGTTGCAACTGAAGCTGCCACCTGAGGGTTGCCAGCAGTGCTATACACCCGCAAATCAATTTCAACGCCCTTGAGGTCCGCAATCGCCATACGAGCAGAGTTCTCTAGGTTCTGCGCAAGGAAAGCATCGCTCGAATTCTCAGAAGCCGACGGAACGAGAAGCGCGACCTGAACTTTGCCGCCTGATCCAAAATTAGAGGCAGTGGGCGCGGACGTCGGCTGACACGCGGCAAGCCAGAGCGCGGAACACAAGATTAAAAGCGCAGTAATCGCTTTGCCTGGGGTGGACAAAATGGCAAACATAAATTCTTCACTCCTCTCGACGCGATACTCGCGCCGCAGTTGGATTCTTTCGCCTTAGGGCAGAATTGCGCCCATCATAAAGACGTTAAAGCAGGGGTCTAGGTATGAAATTGGAAAGCAAGCCACTCTCGGCCGGACTTTACTTTGTTGCAACGCCGATAGGCGCCGCCCGAGATATCACGCTGCGTGGCTTGGATATTCTCGCAAATGCAGACCTCATCGCTGCCGAGGATACACGTACTGCGCGAAAACTGATGGAAATACATGGTGTTGCGCTGGGCCAGAGACAGGTTGTTGCATATCACGATCATTCTGGCGACAACGTAACGAAGCGTCTCGTCGAGCAAATAGCTTCGGGAAAATCCGTCGCATATGTGTCGGAGGCCGGTACTCCGCTTGTTGCCGATCCTGGGTATGAACTTGGGCGCGCGGTTATTGCAGCAGGTCTTGATGTCCGCTCTGCTCCTGGGGCGTCTGCCTTGCTGGCGGCTCTTGCTGTTGCGGGACTCGCGACTGATCGGTTCTTATTTGTTGGGTTTTTACCGTCTGGGAAGACCCAACGTGACACCGAAATTGCTAGCCTGCGCGATCTCCCCTTTACGATGGTCTTTTACGAATCGCCGAAACGTATTCACGAAATGTTAGACAGTCTGTGCGAAATTTTGGGTCCGGACCGTGAGATAGCTGTTTGTCGTGAGCTAACAAAAAAGTTTGAGGATGTGAGGCGGGGCACAATTAGTGAAGTGCGCGAAACTTTTGTCGACCAAACGGCGCGCGGCGAATTCGTAGTTGTTGTCGGCCGAGGAGGAGCAACAGTTGTGGAAGATAACGACGTGGAAACGGCGCTGCGCGAAGCTATGAAAACAATGCGCGTTAAAGATGCGGCAACTGCGGTTGCCGGTGCTTTGGGCCTTCAGAGGCGTCAAGTGTATCAAATCGCTCTCGCGATGGAGAAAGATGATTGAGCGGAAGCGTTGCTTATCACGCCGGTTTTGCAGCGGAGGGTGTGGCCGAACGAGACTATGAGCGACGTGGCTACGAAATCATTGCGCGGCGATGGCGCGGTAAGGGCGGTGAAATTGATCTGATTGCACGAAGTGATGAGGTCGTCGTTTTCATCGAAGTTAAGAAAAGCAAAAGCCATGATCGGGCGATGGAAATGCTTGGCCCGCGTCAGTTGCGGCGGATAGGCAATGCAGCCGCTGAGTTTCTCGGAACTCAGCCCAAAGGTCAGCTGACACCGGCACGCTTTGACGTTGCATTGCTTGATAGTGTGGGCGTGATCAAGATCGTAGAAAACGTCGTATTCGCATGAGCTGGCATTGCCAGCCCCATGAACATGGGCCATGTAATGGGAAAGTCTTTGAACCCGAGGTCACTCATGTCTTTGAAAGTTGCGATCCAGATGGACCCAATTGGTGCCATCAATATTGATGCCGACAGCACATTCCGTATTTCGGAAGAGGCGCAGACGCGCGGACACGAGCTTTTCTATTATACCCCCGACAAGCTTGCCTTTCAGGAGGGCCGCGTCACTGCGCGGGGCTGGCCGCTCACGGTGCAGCGGGTCAAAGGTGCGCATGCGACGCTGGGGCAGGAATGTGTACGTGACCTCAGCGAATTTGACGTTGTGTGGCTACGGCAGGACCCTCCGTTTGACATGGGTTATATCACGACCACCCATATACTTGACTTGATCCATCCGAAAACGCTGGTCGTGAACGATCCGTTTTGGGTGCGAAATTACCCTGAGAAGCTTCTTGTTCTTCAGTTCCCTGACCTGACACCGCCGACGATGATCGCTCGCGATCTTGAGACGCTGCGCGAATTCCGTGAGCGTCATGGTGACGTCATCCTCAAGCCGCTCTACGGCAACGGGGGCGCTGGCGTATTCAAACTCAAGGTTAGGGACGGCAACCTTGCTTCACTTCACGAGCTTTTCAGCGGGATTAACCGTGAACCACTCATTATGCAGAAGTTCCTTCCTGATGTGAGCAAGGGGGACAAGCGCGTGATCCTCGTGGATGGGGAGCCTGTCGGCGCGATCAACCGCGTTCCTGCCCAAGGTGAAACGCGCTCGAACATGCATGTGGGCGGGCGCCCCGAAAAGGTGGCCCTGACCGAGCGAGATATGGAAATATGCGCTAAAATTGGCCCGCTTCTACGTGAAAAAGGCCAGATTTTCGTGGGGATTGACGTCATTGGCGACTATCTCACCGAGATCAACGTGACTTCCCCGACGGGCATTCAAGAGCTTGAGCGTTTTGACGGAATTAATGTGGCGGAAAAGATTTGGCTCGCGATTGAAAAGCGACGTGGTCTGTAAGACCGTTCACATTTCCTTTGTGAATGCCAAACGATAACTGATCGCCTCGGAGACATGCGGAACACGTATGTGCTCTGAGGCGTCTAGATCCGCGATTGTTCGAGCAACGCGAAGAATTCGGTGGTAGCCCCGCGCCGAAAGACCAAATCGTTCCGCAACGGTATTGAGAAGTACGCGGCCCTCTGCATCGGGATCTGCCAACATTTCAAGCTCGCTCCCCTCTAAGTCCGCGTTTACCTTGGCATTGAGGCCTTTGGAATTTCGCTCAGTTTGGAGCAGACGGGCGGCTGAGACCCTCTCGCGGATTGTCTGCGAGGTCTCACCAGATGCAGGCAAGTCGAGATCGTGAAAGCTTACAGGCGGAACTTCGACCCTTAGATCAAATCTATCCATGAGTGGTCCGGAAATGCGACCAAGGTAATCTTCACCGCACACAGGTGCACGAGAACAAGCACGATTGCTTTCGGAGAGATATCCACATTTGCATGGGTTTGCCGCGGCAATGAGCATAAAGCGACAAGGGTATCTGATATGTGCGTTGGCGCGTGCGACCATGACCTCGCCTGTTTCGATGGGCTGGCGGAGGGTTTCGAGTGTTGTGCGTGGAAACTCGGGGAATTCATCAAGGAACAGCACACCATTGTGAGCAAGACTTATCTCACCCGGTTGCGCACCGCGTCCCCCACCAACAATCGCAGCCATCGAGGCGGTATGATGCGGCTCTCGAAATGGTCGGGCCCTGCTGATGCCACCTTCGTCCAATAACCCTGCCAGAGAGTGGATCATCGACGTTTCCAAAGCTTCTTGAGGTGAGAGCGGTGGAAGGATCGAAGGCAATCTTGCGGAGAGCATGGATTTGCCTGAACCTGGCGTTCCAACCATCAGCACGTGATGCCGACCTGCGGCCGCGATTTCGAGCGCGCGTTTTGCCCTTTCCTGCCCTTTAACATCGGAAAAGTCGCGGAAAGTCTCGGTCGCCTTCACCTCTTTGGGTGAACTAGGCGGAAGCGGGTTTGCAGAGGTCATATGTTGAATGACTTGCGTAAGCGTTTCTGCACCATAGACTGGTGTGGCCCCGACCCAAGCGGCCTCGGCGCCCGAGGCTCGCGGGCATATGAGTTTGAGGCCTTCTTCTGCGGCTGACATGGCCGAAGGCAAGGCGCCCACGACACTTACGAGTTTGCCATCAAGTGAAAGCTCGCCAAGCGCCACGTATTCCGAAGCGATGTCTTGCGGAATAATCTCGAGCGAAGCGAGCAGGGCAATGGCAATTGGAAGATCAAAGTGTGATCCTTCTTTCGGTA
>CAYWUN010000072.1:0-15047 GCA_964461315.1 uncultured Aestuarium sp. | reverse complement strand
AAGAGCTCAAGGTCAAGGCTGCGCAAAAAGAAATCGAAGCGCTTCTGGACGGCGAGGCAGACGGCAACGACACTTTCCTCGAAATCAACTCCGGCGCAGGTGGCACCGAGAGCTGCGACTGGGCTTCGATCCTTGCGCGTATGTATGTGCGCTGGGCTGAGAAAAAAGGGTATAAGGTCGAGCTTCAGTCTGAAAGCGCGGGCGAAGAAGCTGGTATCAAATCTGCGGCCTATAAGATCAGCGGCCCGAACGCTTATGGTTGGCTCAAGTCCGAGTCCGGTGTTCACCGTCTGGTGCGCATTTCGCCGTATGACTCTGCTGCGCGGCGTCATACCTCGTTCTCATCGGTTTGGGTTTACCCTGTTGTTGACGACAACATTGAAATCGAAGTGAAGCCGAACGACATTCGCATCGACACTTATCGTTCTTCGGGTGCTGGTGGTCAGCACGTGAACACCACCGACTCTGCTGTGCGTATCACCCACCTTCCGACAGGCATCGTGACGACCTCGTCCGAAAAGTCGCAACACCAGAACCGCGATATCGCGATGAAGGCCCTTAAATCGCGCCTTTACCAGATGGAGCTTGATAAGCGGAATGCCGCGATCAATGAGGCCCACGAAGCCAAAGGCGAAGCGGGTTGGGGCAACCAGATCCGTTCGTACGTCCTTCAGCCCTATCAGATGGTCAAGGATCTTCGCACGAGCCACGAAACCTCGGATACCCAAGGTGTGCTTGATGGCGACCTAGATGGTTTCATGGCCGCGACGCTCGCGCTTCAGGTGTCTGGAAAATCCCGCGCTGACGCAAACGCTGAAGAATGATCCAAGGGGCCCCCTGGTGGGGCCATTTTCATATGTAGACCGCTCCCAATGTGCAAAGCGCAGCAGCGACGAGAGCCGCCGCGTTCAGACCGCGCAGGCCTCCGCGTGCGCGAAGGGCATTCGCCGAAGTGGAGATGATCACCATCATACCGATCCATACGGCGCGTTTGAGCGACTCTTGGTCTTGCACCCAAGTGAGACCCGCGCTGAGCAGAATGATGTACGCTGCGCCAAAGCCAATTACGATGCGCTTGAATTCACCCGTCCAAAGCTGACCGCGTTCGTCGGGAATTGGAGCTGACTTGATGGATTGCCAATAAATAATTGTGCCAAATAGCGCCCCAGCGACGGTCCAAATAAGGACATAGGAAAAGAGCGCTGAATACCCGTCCACCGACCACAACAACATGCACAGCCCCCAAAAATATCCTTCGACGAAGGCAACTCTGAGCCGATGCGCGATATGGTCAGCGCTGGTTTGTGCTGACTTGGCGCCCTCTGAAATGCTCGCGATCAGCGGGAGTAATGAAAGCGATGTTGCAGCTACGAAAAGGACCGAAGGGATCAACCATTCATCGAGAATATATTTGTTTATGAAGTGGCCTCCCAAGAAGAAGACAACGGCCACAAATAAGGTTTCGGGAAACGGGGAAAATGCTTTGATTGATTTCATGTCAACTGCTTTCAACTTTTAGCTGAGTATAGTCTTGCCGCTCGCACTCCTTCAACCATGATAAAAATTTCAAAAATGTTTTGTCTTAGCGGCGACATCGACTACCCTGAACCAAAGGCAGGGAGGCCGTTTATGTCCGCAACCGTTGATGCACCCCCACCGTCCCAGATGCCGCTAGTCGGAGACTTGAGCCTTGGCGATATTGTGGCGTCGCTCAAAGCTGGGATTTATGACTTCCGTCGCGCCCCTCTCTTTGGGTTGTTTTTTTCCGCCGTCTACGTGGTGATTGGATTCTTGCTCATTACACTTGGGGCGGGGCACGTGAGCTGGGTCCTTGTGACATCGCTCGGCTTTCCTTTGGCCGCGCCTTTTGCCGCCGTCGGTCTATACGAGGTGAGCCGCCGTCTCGAGGCCGGCAAACCGCTGGTATGGCGAGACGTGCTCGGCGTCGTATGGCAGGAACGTACGCGCCAAGTCCCATGGCTCGGCGCTGTGATCGTGATCTATTTCCTCTTTTGGACCTTTCTCGCCCATATGATCTTTGCCGTCTTTATGGGGCTTGCTGTGATGACCAGTGTCTCGACAAGTCTTGATGTGTTCTTCACGTCGCGAGGGCTTAGCATGATCGCAGTCGAGCTTGGCATAGGCGCGATCCTGTCCTTCCTGTTGTTTTCTTTGACAGTCGTAAGCATCCCGCTCGTTCTTGAGAAAGAAATCGACTTTGTGAGCGCAATGCTTCTGTCTCTTCGGACTGTGGCTTCGAACCTGCCGATCATGCTTGTTTGGGCGGCGATCATCGCAGCGGTGAGCCTTATTGCGCTTGCACCCTATTTTCTCGGACTGATGATCGTCTTGCCGATCTTTGGGCATGCGACTTGGCACCTATATAGGCGCGCGCTTTACGATCCCGTGTGACAGGGGTGATGCTCAAAACAAAAAAGGCGCCGTAATCGGCGCCTTTTTTATGTATCGAGATCGCGTTTTACTCAGCCGACGGGGCCACAGGTTTCTTCGCTGCACCAGTGGTGTCGAGCGGGTTGTCCTGACGCTGAACCGAACCTTCAAAGTGGGCGCCGGATTCAATCGCGATGGTTTTGTGGATGATGTCGCCTTCGACGCGAGCAGTCGAGGTGAGGCGGACCTTGAGGCCACGAACGCGGCCAATGATACGACCGTTGATCACAACGTCATCAGCAACCACTTCGCCTTTGATCGTTGCGGTTTCGCCAATGGTCAGAAGGTGCGCACGAATGTCACCGTCGACTTGACCTTCGACTTGGATGTCGCCGGTGGTCTTAAGGTTGCCCTTTACGTGGAGGTCAGCCGAAAGGACCGACGCAGGCGGCTTGGCCTTGGGCGCAGAAGCCTTGAAGTCGCTCGAAGCAGCAGGAGCGGCAGCCGGCGTCACCGGAGTGTTGGTTTCGGTGGCCTTGGGGCCCGGCTCGTTGATTTTGCTCTTAGAAAACATCTTGTCCAGCTCTTATATAGATCATCGGGTTCACAGCATTTCCGCCAACGCGAACTTCGTAGTGAAGGTGAGGTCCGGTTGAACGTCCAGAGTTCCCCATATCACCAATTCGGTCTCCGCGCGAGACCCTTTGGCCCACGTTTACGCGAATTGCGTTCAAATGTCCGTAACGAGTTTCTATTCCGAACTCGTGTTGGATCTTAACCAAACGGCCATATCCGGATGACCAGCCTGCATGAGTGACGACACCGTCAGCCGTAGAATAAATGGGAGTCCCCACTGGTCCTGCAAAATCGGTGCCTGCGTGCAAGCGGCCCCAACGTGTGCCAAAGCCCGAGGTTAGGCGATAGTTGCTCTTAACGGGCATTGCAAAGGGCGCGCGCTCTGCGGCGATGCGATAAAGGTTGATGCGGTCAAGGTTGCCGAGGATGTTGTTTGCGCGGAGCGCGTCTGCATCGGGTTCGGCGCCTCTGGTCGAGAACTGGATCGGCATAAGCGGACCGCCCGTACCAGAATATCCGCGGCGCACTTGGTCAAGAATGCGCTCTGGGTCCATACCTGCGGCTTTGAACATCTTATCGAGCGGTTCGACCGAGACGAGCATCGCCTCTTCGAGTTGGCGGAAGATGTCGTCGTTACGCTCTTGAAGAAGGCGAAGTTCAAGCGTCATTTCAGCGGCATGATCAATTGCCGACTGCGCGTCTGTCTTAATCTGGTCACGCTCGGCTGCAGTCTGAGCGAGCGCTTCGGTGAGTATGTCAACAGTGCCGGTCATTTCGGAGCTTGCAAAGGCGATTGCGCCGCCTTCGGTGTTGCCTTCAATGCGTGAACGGAGTGCGGCAAGATCATCTTTGATGCCTTCACGTTCGTTCATTGTGCGGCGGAGAGTGGCCTGAATAACTTCGATACCCGTTTCCAATTCGCGGCGGCGGTCCTCGGAGGCAAGCAGCTCGGACTGCATCAGCGAGATTTGCTGGAGCGCTTTGGTAAAGCGTTCTTGGGCTGCCACTGCTTCTTCGGCTCGTACATCACGTTCCGAGGAAAGCGAGTTCAAGCGTTGCTCATAGATATATTGGTCACGTTGGGCTTGGGCGCGAAAATTTCCCGAACCGATCGAGTCCATCAAAAGGATTGCGGTCGCGATAATCGTCCACGCGACGACAAGCGCGCCGCCTGTCCAAATGACAAGTTGGGTCTCAGGCTTCAATCGGATGAAACGGGTCTCCGTATCCGATCTTAGGAATAGTCGTTTTTCAGGAAAGCGACGTTCGAGCGCCGCATGCACTTTCTTGAGTAGTCGAGAACGCACGTCCCAATCCCTGTCTTGTCCCATCCGTAGGCTGTCCCCACAGCCGTCCGGAGTTTGTTAACGACCATCGATTCGAGAGGCAACAAATTTGCGCAGAAATGAGCGCTGATAGGCATTTATGTGCCGAAGTGAGCAGAATTCTGCTTAAGGGCGCTCTTTGACTGGGGTTTCCTCTGCAAGAGGCCAATAGAAATCTGGTGGTATGCCAGCCTCGGCCCGCTTTTCTTCGTTAAATGGGGGCTTTAGAGCGCCATGGAAATACTTGCGAACGAGACCGTGGAAGACCACTTTCGGATCGAGATCATGCCGTCCGCAAAGAAAGTGGAACCACTTTGAGCCATAGGCTACATGGTGAACCTCTTCCGAGTAGATCACATTGAGTGCTGCAACCGATCCGGCATCTTCTGCTTTTTCAAATATCTCGATCAGACCTGGCGTGACATCGAGTCCGCGCGCTTCAAGAACCATTGGGACAATGGCGAGGCGGCCAAGCAGATCATCGACAGTATCTTCAGCCGCTCGCCACATTCCTGCATGTGCGGGCATCGCGCCATAGAAGCTACCAAGCGCTTCAAGTCTATCGCATATCAGATTGAAATGCTTTGACTCTTCGTCTGCGGACTTCACCCAATCATCAAAGAACCCAAGCGGGAGCTTAGTGCCTGAGAACCGCGCGATAATGTCCCAATGAAGATCAACAGCGTTAAGTTCGATATGCGCAACGGCATGGAGAAGCGCGAGACGACCTTGAAGCGTTCCTGGACGGCGGCGAGGTACATCGCGCGGGGCCAGAAGCTCGGGTTTTTCGGGACGCTCAGGGCGGAGTGGTGGGTTAGCAAGACCGACCTCAATCGCAACCGCTCCTTCTGTGCGCGATGCGAACCAAAGGGCGGCGTATTTGTGCGAAAGGGCAGTTTTCGCTCGTCCGTCCGCAGTCGTCAGGACTTCGGTTGCCATTTGCGCAAGTGTTTTCATCGTCGAACCCGAATTGTGTTTTGCAGCCGTACTTGCCGCAAAACACATTTGCTTGTCAAAACGCCTCAGAGCGCCTTGGCGGCGGCGAGCACCTCTTCGGCGTGGCCCTTAACTGAAACCTTTGGCCAAGCAGCAGCGATCTTGCCGTCGGAACCGACGAGGAAGGTCGAGCGAATGATGCCTTCAAAGGTTTTGCCATACATTTGTTTCTCTCCCCAAGCTCCGTAGCGCTCGCAGGTATCACCTTTTTCATCGGAGGCAAGGATCAGGTCCAACTCTTGTTTGGCGATGAAATTGTCGTGCTTCTTAACGCTGTCTTTGGAAATCCCGATGACTGTGCAACCTGCGGCCGCGAACTCAGATTTAAGTGCGGTAAAATCTTCGGCCTCGGTTGTGCAGCCGGGGGTGTTATCTTTGGGATAGAAATAGACAACGACCTTTTGGCCTTTGAGCGCAGAGAGGCTCACACTATCTCCACCGTTTATCGGAAGGGTGAAATCAGGGGCCATATCGCCTTGGTTCGGCATCGCATTGCTCATCTTGGGCTGTTCCCTTGTTGATTGAGTTGTTACTGGCTTTCGGGTTTGTTTTAGTTCACTTGGATGAGATGGAAAGTGCCGTTTGGCGAGTTAGGAAAGCTAAATCCGTCGATGACTGAAGAAACGGCAGCGCCGAACCCCAAAATTACAGCACCGCGCAAGCGGCGGGAGTTTGCGCGATGGATTTGGCGCATTGCGATGGCGGCTGTCTCGGTTCCGATCATCCTGACCTTAGTTGTCATGCTCATGCTCTATAATCGTGAAGTGACGGCTCCGAGCTGGGTTCAGTCACGTATCGAACAAGAAGCTGCGGCTGTGTTGGGCGGCGGATCGGTTCGTTTGGGCAAAATATCGGTGACAGTTCAGGAGGATTTTCACCCGATTATCCGCATGAACAATATCGTGCTCAAAGACGCCGAAGACCGTATCCTCGCGCGGGTTCCACGCGTGGAGGCTCAGGTCTCGCCGCGTGGCCTTGTGTTCCGCCGAGAATTACTTGTGCAGAACCTGCGGATCGCGGGGGCGCAGTTCACTGTGCGTCGGTCGGCAGATGGTCGCGTTGCTGTGACCTTCGAGTCCGGTGAAACGACGCGCGAGGCGGTCAACTTCCTTGCGCTTCTCGATAGCTTTGACGAAGCGTTTGAGCGCCCCGCGCTAGAGGCGCTGCGAGATGTCACTGCAGAGGGGCTTATCGTCAATTTCGAGGATGCTCGTGCGGGGCGGAGCTGGATCGTCGATGGTGGCGAGCTCTCGCTCGACCTTAGAGGGCAGGTCATCAGCCTACGAGGTGCGGCCGGGCTTCTTTCTGGACGCTCTGAGGTTACCTCGGTTTCGCTGAATTACGAAAGCCTTCGCGATAGCCATAAAGCGGTCATGTCGGTGACAGTGCAGAACGCTTTTACGGCTGATATTGCATCGCAAGCGCCTGTCCTGAACTGGTTGAGTGTCTTGGATGCTCCTGTTTCTGCCGCGATCCGTGCCTCCACCGATGATACGGGTGCGATAGAAAGCCTTCATACCTCTCTCATTATCGAAGAGGGAGCGCTCAAGCCCAATGGGAACGTCGATCCTGTGCCATTCGAGCGCTTGAGCACTTATCTCACCTATCATCCCGAAGAGCAGCTGATCAGTTTTGACCGCGTGAGCGCACGCACTGCATGGGGCCAGTTCGACGCAGAGGGGCAGGCCTATTTGCGCGAATTCCAAGGTGAATTCCCACAGGCGCTTGTCTCTCAACTCTCGCTGACTAACGTAGTGCTTGACCCCGCTGGATACTACGACGCACCTCAGCATATAGACGAAGCGAGCATTGATTTCAGAATGCGTCTCTCGCCGTTCGAGGTGGATTTCGGCCAGTTTTATGCTCGGACTGGCGAGGATGAGCTCAACGGGACAGCTCAGGTCCGCGTTCAGGAGGGCGGATGGAGTGTTGATCTCGATGCAACTTCTGATCGTGTCAGCCCCGAAAACCTTGCCGCGTTTTGGCCCAATACCGTCAAGCCACGCACGCGGCTCTGGATTATGAATAACCTCTCCGGCGGGTATGCTTTTGATGGTGGGCTCGCGCTGCGTATTCGACCCGATCAAAAGCCTGACCTTGGTCTAAGCTGGCAGTTTGCCGATATGTCGATCCGCTATTTAAAGGATTTCCCGCCAATCACAGGGGCCCAAGGCTTTGCCGAAATGGCACGGGGGAATTTCACAGCCGTTTTGAATAGCGGTAAAGTCATCGCGCCTCAGGGCGGCGAGATTGATGCCGCTGGATCGGTCTTTCACATCGGCAATCTTGGGCAAAAGCCCGCAATTGCCGAGATTGACCTTGATCTAACGAGCACGATCACGGCCTCTCTTTCCTTGATCGACCTGCCGCCTTTCGAGTTCATAAAGCGCGCAAATCGTGATGCGACATTGGCAGATGGAAATGCCGCGTCCAGAGTGTCTCTTACTCTGCCGCTCAAGAAAGACCTTAAACTCAGCGAAGTTGAGGTTGGCTATCACTCTGACCTGACGAACCTAAAAAGCGATGTACTTGTCGAAGGACACCGTATTTCGGCAACCTTGCTAACGCTTGATGGCACTGAAGGTGGGCTCGAGGTGTCGGGGGATGTTCGCGTCGGAGATGTTCCAGCGAATATCACTTGGAGTAAGGCTTTTGACGCCGAGAACGCAAAGCGTTCAAACCTTTCTGGCACCGTGGAACTTTCGCAAAGGACGCTCGACGAATTCCGGATTGCGCTTCCGCCTGAAATGGTGAACGGGCGGGGCACTGCGCAGGTAGACGTTCTAATAGAGGCCGAACGCGCCCCCGAACTCGTTCTTCGTTCTGATCTAAGTGGGATCGAGCTTAGCATTCCATCGCTTGGGTGGCTCAAACCAGCAAGTAGTAAAGGTAGCTTTAGGATTGGAGTCTCGCTTGGTCAGCCCGCAAGGGTTGATAGCCTCTCACTTGATGCTGCGGGACTAGAGGCCGCGGGGAACATTGCTTTGAATGATCAAGGGGCGTTTGATCGCGCTCGCTTTGAAACAGTGCGACTTGGTGGCTGGCTCGATGCGTCGGTCGAACTTGTGTCGCAGGGTGCAGGACGCCCCGTTGGGGTTGAAGTGCGTGGCGGCACTCTCGACATTCGCTCCGCCAAAACAGGAGGCGGCTCGAATGAGGGGGGCGCGCCTCTCAAAGTTGCTCTTGATCGGCTTGTGATTACCGAAAGCATCGCTTTGACGAACTTCCTTGGAGATTTCTCGACGAACGGTGGACTAAACGGTTCGTTCACGGCGTTGATCAACGATGGTGCTCAGGTGGCAGGTTCCATCGCTCCAGATCAAGGAGGAACCGCTGTTCGACTGCAATCCGCAAATGCTGGGCGCTTCCTTGCGTCCTCGGCCGTTACAAAAGAAGCGGAAGGCGGCTCGCTCGATCTGATCCTGACGCCCCAAGGCATCCGAGGCGAATACGATGGAGAGCTTAGAATTTCTGACATTCGAGTGCGCAAAGTCCCAACAATTGCAGCACTCCTGAACGCGGTATCTGTGGTGGGCCTTTTCCAAGGGCTCGATGGTCCTGGGATTGTGTTTGATGACATCCAAGCGTCATTCCAGCTAACACCAGATCAGATCATCGTAACCCAAGGATCGGCAACAGGTGCGTCGATGGGAATATCCGTTGATGGCACCTATGGACTCAAGACCTCGGCGCTGAACCTCCAAGGGGTCGTTTCTCCCATTTATCTGATCAACGGGATCGGGTCGGCTTTGACGCGTCCGGGTGAGGGCCTTATCGGTTTCAACTATTACCTCGGCGGCACGACATCGGCGCCCGAGGTTTCCGTGAACCCTCTTTCGGTGCTGGCCCCTGGTATGTTACGCAACATTTTCCGCCGCCCCACGACTGCTACGAACCAATAGGACGATCCCGTGAAACTCAGTGACTTCGATTTTCATCTCCCCGAGGAGCTTATTGCGACGCGTCCTGCTTCGCCGCGCTCTTCTGCGCGTCTTCTGTTGGCGCGAGGGGGGGCGCTGACGGATCTCCATGTGACTGATCTTGTCGATCTATTAAGTGCTGGCGATCGGCTTGTTCTCAACGACACCAAGGTCATTCCGGCAAGGCTCTCTGGTCTGCGGCATCGCGATAGTGCGCAAGGCCCTGTTTCTGCGCGCATCGAAGTGACTTTGTTGGAACCCAAAGCCGATGGGACTTGGTCAGCTCTCGTGAAGCCATTGAAAAAGGTCCAAGACGGCGAGACGGTGCATTTTAGCGAGGCTTTGACCGCCGAGATCATTTCCCGTGCCGATGGGCTGGCAAGCCTTCGTTTTAACCTCTCAGGTGATGACTTCGACGCGGCGCTCGCAGCGGCAGGAGCGATGCCTCTTCCCCCTTATATCGCGGCCAAGCGCCCAGCGGATGAAAAGGATAAGTTGGATTATCAAACCGTCTGGGCCAAAAATTCTGGCGCCGTTGCGGCCCCAACTGCGTCGCTGCATTTTGACGAAGCGCTCTTGCAACGGCTTCGGGAAAAGGGTGTGACGTTTACCCATGTGACGCTTCATGTCGGGGCGGGAACCTTTTTGCCGGTCAAGGTCGACAATATCGCCGAGCATAAAATGCATTCCGAATGGGGCAAGGTCAGCGCAGAGGCCGCTCAAGAGATCAATGAAACCAAAGCCAAGGGCGGGCGTGTCATCCCAGTCGGCACAACGGCTCTTCGCCTC
Organism: uncultured Aestuarium sp.; assembly: GCA_964461315.1. GTDB lineage: Bacteria > Pseudomonadota > Alphaproteobacteria > Rhodobacterales > Rhodobacteraceae > Marivivens. The sequence continues at coordinate 5,050 of CAYWUN010000072.1, read as the reverse complement.
GTCGAGAGCGCCGCGACAGACGAAGGTATCGGCCCGTGGGAAGGCCCAACGGATATTTTCATCACCCCTGGGTTTCAGTTCCGAATAGCTGATGGCTTGATGACGAATTTTCACCTGCCAAAGTCGACTTTAATGATGTTAGTGTCGGCAATGATGGGGGTAGAAACCGTAAAATCGATCTATTCTCACGCTATTGGCCGAGGATACCGGTTCTTCTCGTATGGGGACTCCTCGCTTCTATTACCGCGCGACTGATCCGACTTTCGCCGCGCAAATGCAAAATGATATGCCGCATCTACGATAGGGCGGAAAAGGAAGTCTAATGTTTCAAGTTCTTAGCAGCTCTTGGGCGCTCTTGCTCGGGCTATTCATGCTGATGATAGGGAACGGCCTGCAAGGGACGTTGCTTGGTCTGCGCGGTGAACTTGAAGGTTTTTCGACCTTTCAAATGTCGCTCGTCATGTCAGCGTATTTCGTCGGCTTCTTGTTTGCCTCACGTATCGCGCCAACCCTAATTCGCCGTGTGGGACACATCCGAGTCTTTGCCGCGCTGGGCTCAACCATTTCGGCGGTTCTGATCCTGTACCCGACGCTGACCGAGCCGTGGGCGTGGATGATCGGTCGCGTGCTCATCGGTTTCTGCTTTTGCGGCGTTTACATCACTTCAGAGAGTTGGCTTAACGACGCGGCTTCGAACGAGAACCGTGGCAAGGCACTTTCGCTTTACATGATCACACAGATGAGCGCGATCATTCTCGCGCAGTACCTCGTGGTGCTCGGGGATGTAAGCGGCTACGTGCTCTTTATTATCCCGTCTGTTCTCGTATCGCTGTCCTTTGCGCCAATTCTTCTGTCGGTTCGTCCCGTTCCGGCCTTTGAAACGACAAAGCCGTTGACGCTGCGCCAATTGATCAAGACATCTCCGCTTGCCTGTATGGGAATGCTCCTGTTGGGCGGCGTCTTTGCGGCGCAGTTCGGGATGTCCGCTGTTTATGGCTCGCGCGTCGGTCTGACCGTGAGCGAGATTTCAATCATGGTCTCGTCAATCTACGTGATGGCGCTCTTCCTTCAGTATCCTGTCGGCTGGATTTCGGACCGTATGGATCGCCGCCTGTTGATCGTCATACTCGCACTCATTGGTGGAGCAGGCGCGGTGCTTTCGTTCATTTTCCCCGGGCACTTTTGGTTGATCATCCTAAGCGCCTCGGTTGTTGGTGGGGCATCTAATCCGCTATATGCGCTCTTGATCGCTTACGCGAACGATTACCTTGCCCGTGAGGATATGGCCGCAGCATCTGCCGGCTTCCTCTTTATTAACGGGGTCGGGGCAATCTTTGGTCCTCTCATCCTTGGTTGGGTGATGACTTCGGTCTCGGCCGAGGCCTATTGGCTGTATGTCGGCAGCCAGCTCCTTGCGCTGGGCGTCTATGGTCTCTGGCGGATGACACGCCGTAAGTCTGCAACGCAGGTCTCGGACACCGTGCCTTATGCACCGATTTTGGCGTCCGCCACCCCCGTGGCAGTAGAAGTCGCGCAAGAGGTCTATATCGAAGCCGAACTCGAAGAGAGCCAAGGGGCCAAAGAATGACCCTCGCTGAACAAATCGTTGACTTTTGGATCAACGAGGTTGGTCCAAAGGGCTGGTATATGGGCGGCGAAGAGCTTGACGCGCAAATCTGTGACAACTTTGAAAAACACTGGATTGAAGCGATGGAAGGGGCCTTTGGCCCATGGCTCATCGATGCACAGGGATCGCTTGCCTATCTCATTCTCACGGACCAATTTCCGCGCAATATGTTTCGCGCTGACGGGCGTTCCTTTGCCTCTGATCCGCTTGCGCGCGCGGCTGCGAAACATGCCATTTCGCAGAGCTGGGACCAAGAGGTTGACCCGCAAAGCCGCCAGTTCTTCTTTTTGCCGCTCATGCATTCGGAGAACTTTGTGGATCAGGACCGTTCCGTAGAGCTATTCCAAACTCGGATGAGCGGCGACACAGGTAATATCATTCACGCTGAAGCGCACCGAGCGATTATTCGCGATTTCGGGCGTTTTCCCTATCGCAACGCGGCACTCGGTCGCGAAACGACGGAAGCGGAACAAAAGTTTTTGGACGCAGGAGCATATCCCGCGCTGGTCAAAAGAATGTCCGAAGGGAAAAGGACGGCTCTTATCATTTCTTAACAATCTGATTTTAAATATAATTACGAGGTTTGCGCATTTTCGATAGCTGCCATGCTAATGTCCCTATTCCGAAGTTAGGAAAAATAGTTTAACGTCAAACTAATTTTGAAACCGGAGGAGGGTCTCATGGCCGCAAAGAATTTTGACATGATCGTCATTGGCGCTGGTCCTGGTGGTTATGTCGCCGCGATCCGTGGTGCCCAGCTTGGCTTGAATGTCGCATGCGTGGAGCGTGAGCATCTTGGCGGAATTTGTCTTAACTGGGGCTGTATCCCAACCAAGGCGATGCTTCGTTCGTCCGAGGTTTTCCACCTGATGCACCGTGCCAAAGAATTCGGCCTCAAGGCAGACGGCATCGGTTATGATCTTGATGCCGTAGTCAAGCGTTCGCGCGGCGTGGCCAAGCAGCTTTCTGGCGGCATTGGTCACCTCTTCAAGAAAAACAAGATCACTTCGATTATGGGCGAGGCCAAGCTTTCGGGCAAAGGCAAAGTCACGGTCAAAACCGACAAAGGAACCGAAGAACTCACCGCTAAAGCCATCGTCGTGGCGACGGGCGCACGCGCGCGCGAGCTTCCCGGGCTAGAGGCGGATGGCGATCTCGTTTGGACCTATAAGACCGCTCTTACCCCGCCGCGCATGCCAAAAAAGCTTCTCGTGATCGGTTCGGGCGCAATCGGCATTGAATTTGCGAGCTTCTACAACACGCTGGGTGCCGACACGACTGTGGTTGAAGTTATGGACCGCGTGCTTCCCGTTGAAGATGCTGAAATCAGCGCATTTGCGAAGAAGCAATTCGTCAAGCAAGGCATGAAGATCATGGAAAAAGCCATGGTCAAACAGCTTGATCGCGGCAACGGCAAAGTCACCGCGCATATCGAAGTTGGCGGCAAGGTCGAAAAGCAAGAGTTCGACACTGTCATTTCCGCGGTTGGTATCGTCGGGAACGTCGAAAATCTCGGCCTTGAAGAACTGGGCGTCAAGATTGACCGCACCCATGTTGTGACCGATCAATTCTGCCGCACTGGCGTCGAAGGCGTTTTCGCCATCGGTGACATCGCGGGGGCGCCTTGGCTTGCCCACAAAGCCAGCCACGAAGGCGTCATGGTGGCCGAGCTGATCGCCGGCAAACATCCGCACCCGATCAAGCCGAACTCGATCGCGGGTTGCACATACTGCCATCCACAGGTTGCCTCTGTCGGCCTGACTGAGGCCAAGGCAAAAGAGGCAGGTTACGAGATCAAAGTTGGCCGTTTCCCCTTTATCGGCAATGGCAAGGCGATTGCTCTGGGCGAACCTGAAGGCATGATCAAAACGGTCTTTGATGCCAAGACGGGCGAACTGCTTGGTGCACATATGGTCGGAGCGGAAGTCACCGAGCTCATCCAAGGCTACGTGGTTGGTCGCGCACTTGAGACCACCGAAGAGGACCTCATGAACACCGTCTTCCCGCACCCGACATTGTCTGAGATGATGCACGAGGCCGTGCTCGACGCCTATGGCCGTGCGCTTCACTTCTAGAACGCGCAATCAACTGAACAAAAAAGCCCGCCGGGGGATACGGCGGGCTTTTTCGTATTGATCGACTAGGGAACGTTAGCCGATCGGTCCACCTGCTTGGACCCAGTGGCCAAAACCACCGATATTGTGCACTTCGGCGTGGCCCATTTGTTCAAGAACCTGCATCGCCATTCCAGCGCGACCACCAGCGGCGCAGTAGACCGCAATCGGCTTGCCGTTTTTGAAAATTTCGAGGCACTCAGGGCTGCGTGGGTCAGCCTTCATGCGAAGAGTGGCGAGAGGAACGTGCACCGCATTCTTGGCTTTGCCAGAGGCAGCAACTTCACCAGCCTCGCGAACGTCGATCACGACGATTTCGTCGGCTGCGTGCTTTGAGATTGCGGCCCGCACATCAAGAGGAGCAGGGCGGGAGGAGGACTTGAACATCGAGAGCATGACACACCTTTGGTTTTGCTGTTCGCTTGTAATGAAGATATATATTAGAAAAATGAAATGTAAAGAGGCATTGAAAGAATTTCAGTCGATTCTCGCATATGGTGCCTAAATGCTGGTAATTTCTTGCGATGTTCTTTAAATGTTCTTTAGTTTTCGTTGGAGACTCGCGCCTGCTCGACTATGTGTAGCTGGCACAACCTGGGGGCCAGAATGGCTGAGCTGAAAAAGATCGAAGTGCGCGGCGCACGCGAGCACAATCTTAAGAACATCGATGTTGATATCCCGCGCGACGAACTTGTTGTGATTACAGGGCTTTCGGGGTCAGGGAAATCATCTCTGGCCTTCGACACGATCTATGCCGAAGGCCAGCGCCGCTATGTGGAATCGCTTTCCGCTTATGCACGCCAGTTCCTCGATATGATGGAAAAGCCTGATGTGGATCACATCTCGGGCCTGTCTCCTGCCATTTCGATCGAGCAAAAGACGACCTCTAAGAACCCGCGTTCAACTGTCGGCACCGTGACCGAGATCTATGACTACATGCGCCTTTTGTTTGCGCGGGTCGGCACCCCCTATAGCCCTGCGACGGGTCTGCCCATTGAGGCGCAGCAGGTCCAAGACATGGTCGACCGCATCATGACCATGCAAGAGGGGACGCGCGGCTATCTCCTTGCGCCGATCGTGCGTGACCGCAAGGGTGAGTATCGCAAGGAAATGCTCGAACTGCGAAAGCAGGGCTTCCAGCGGGTCAAGGTGGACGGCCAATTCTACGAGCTGGACGAGCCCCCAACCCTTGATAAGAAATTCCGCCATGACATTGATGTTGTCGTGGATCGTATCGTAGTCCGCGAGGGCCTTGAGACACGACTTGCCGACAGTTTGCGCACCGCGCTTGATCTGGCGGACGGGATTG
>CAYWUN010000071.1:0-15115 GCA_964461315.1 uncultured Aestuarium sp. | reverse complement strand
GGCTTGAACGGCGCACAGGCTGATATCTCGGCCACTTCGAACAACATCGCGAACGTCGGCACCACAGGTTTCAAACGCTCGCGTGCGGAATTTGGTGACATCTTTGCAACCTCACCTTTGCAAAACGCCTCCTCATCGATTGGTTCGGGCGCCATCCTTAAGGGGATCAAGCAGCAGTTCACACAAGGCAACATCGCCTCATCCCTGAACGCACTTGACCTCGCGATCTCAGGTCAGGGTTTTTTCTCGCTGAAACCTTCGCTTACCTCCTCGCAAACGGTGTTCACCCGCAACGGTTCCTTCAATGTGGATAACGACCGCTATGTGGTGGACAGCGCAGGCCAGTATCTAATGACATATCCGGTAAACGCCGACGGCTCGGTGACGGCCAAAGATCTCGACAGCGCGGTACCACTGCAACTGCCAGTGACTTCGGGCGAACCAAACGCGACCTCGAACATCCAGCTCGGCGTGAACGTTCCGGCGGATGCGGCCGTAATCCCGAATCTACCAGAATTTGCCGATGGCTACACTTTCAACCCCGACGATCCGGCAACCTACACAAACTCGACCTCGATCACGATCTTCGACGATCTGGGCAACCCAACCATCGCGACAATCTACTTCATCAAGACGCAAAACGCTTCGGCTGAGGATCCGACCAACAAATATGACACACGATTGGTCATTAATGGCACCGTGATAAACCCCGACCTCGTGAGCGCGGTCGATCAGTCAGGCAAGCTGATTTTTGTGGATCGCTTCGGCAACCAGACCACAACTGTGCCTGACGACAACTACTTCCTCGAAGGCAAGGGCTCGCCGCTCTACAAGCTCGACGATCTAAAAACGCAGATCCCTTCGCAGCCCGCTTCGATCCGGGGAGAGCAAAGCAGCTTCGACTTTGGTGAAGAAGGCGACAAGCTGGTCGAGATCGTGACAGACCCTCTGCTCTACCAAGCCACCCGAGACTCAGGAAAAACCGATAGCGACATCTTCTGGGGTCGTGATTTCTTGCTCGTGAATGTAGACGACGGCGACGCGCCCGTATCGATCGATCTGCGCCCGGGCAAGTACAATGCCACCCAACTTGCCGAAGAGGTCGAACGCGCGATCAATGCAGCCTATGGCGACGACAAAAAATTCCAGATCGTGCAAAATGTCGACGACGAATTGACTATCGACCTCTTCAAGGTCGGTGCAGATGGCACACCGGTTGGTCTTGGAGCAAACCGCATATCGATAGACCTGCTGCAAGAGACATCCGTCTCTCAGCTGTCAGGCATTGATATCAACGGTGCATCGCCTGATTTCACCAAGGACGAGTTCCTCGTTCATACACAAGAGCGCATCAATGCCACCCTCAACGATTACATCTATGAGGCAGATGGCCTAACCCTTGGAACTGGCGCTACGACCCTTGGTGTAGACGGGCGCATTTTCACCCGCGCCTCGGGGCAGGCGATCAGCGATATCTATCAAGAATCTGCCATCATTGAACTAAACCACTACACCGACTCTAACGAAATCGGTGACAAAGCCTCATCCAAGCATCTTGCCTATTCCTACTTTAACGATCGGCCCAGTCTTACTGTTTTTGACGACAAGACCGATCTGGTCCAACCAGCTGGCGCCAACAAGTTATCCTATGACGCAACACAGAACACGCTATCGATCTACGTTCTGGCAGCGTCCTATGCCGCAAATTCCGCATCGATCCAGCTTCAGGGGGCTGAACTCGACAGCAATCTGAACGGTCGGTCCCTCCGGGTTCTTGATGCAGATGGCACAACCACTACTATCGGGAACACCGATTACGTGCTGCTGAAAGTCGACACGTCCGGCCTTGCGCTTTCAGACTCTTCTTTCACCGATGACAGCTCAATCACGTTGCTGTTCAATCCCTCCTCGGATGTTGAGGCCTTCTTCGAAGGTGCCGAAAGCGGCACTGAGGGAGTGTTAACTACCTTCAATAGCAAGAAGATCATCATGCGCGAGATCGGCAGCGCTTCGACCCGCACGACCACGGACAGTTCCTATGACAACGCCTTTGTTATCGACAGCGTGAAGAACGCGGACGCAACCGATGCAATATCCGCATTGGGATTGGGTAATTTCGTGGTTGATGTCGCAAACGTTGCAGATGTCGCAGACAAACGCTCAACCTTGGCGGCTACCAATCGTGCGACTTGGGTCGACGAAAAGAACCCGCCGATTAAGATCAGTTTTGATGATGTAAACCAGCGTTTGCAGTTCTCTGTTGACCGTACCGTACTGGGCACAGGAACAAGCAGTAACTTTAACTCTTTCACTGTCTCTGGTGCGGCCGGGGCCAGCGATACAAATGGACTAGGTATTCCCGATGCAGGCAATTCACGCCAGGTCCTGATCCGCGGTGGCGAGGTCCTCTCTGCCGAGAGCTTCGTGGCTGATGGCGAGGAAATCCAGCTAAACGACAAGCGTTTTGGTATTCAGGTTAAATACAACAGCGATACTAAATCATTCAGCGTTCTCAGCGGCACAACCGGAGAAAAGATCAACACCAATGGGGCCATAGGCGTTGAAGAGAACCAAAAGGCCTCGAATATTCAGATCGGACGGAGGACAATTCTTTCTGGTGGAAACACCGATCCGAGTGAAGTTATCAACCTCGATGGGCGCATCATAGGCAGCGGCGAGAACGTTCTCTTCGGTTTCGGCGTCACGCGCACAGACTACCTATTTGAGGCGGGACGCGGCCTTGCGTCCGATCCGGCAGTTGCAATCGGCCGTGCGGCGCAAAGCGACCTTACCGAGGTGTTCCGCCTCACAGCCAACAACAACGAGAATATCTTCAACGTCTCGGTCAGTGGGATCGCCGGTGTCATCGAAATCCCGCCTGGCAACTATGTCGGCACAACCCTCGCCGCCGCCCTCGAGGAACGAGTAAACCAGATCGCTGACCCAGTTACTGGCGCGAGCGTGGGCGGCGTAACAGTGCGCTATTCGGCAGCGTCCAACAGCTTCACCTTCACGACCGGCACCACAGGCGACACTTCCACGATCAAGGTTAAGGGCACGGCACGCCTTGGACTTGACGATGTACCGCTCGGTGTAGGCTCGATTCCCAAAATCTTTAATCTCGTGCAGGCTACCAACGAGGACGGTCTTGCGCTCTTCGTCGATGCCGAGGGCAATGTTGTAACCTCCCCTCCTGAGAACCTCGTGACCGGTTATTACCCGCTCTATATCGACGAGGGTGAATTGACCTTCGACAAGACGGGTAAACTAATCAGCCCCAAGAACAAGGTTCATTTTGAACAGCAGGCAGATGGTTTCTCGATTTCGCTTGACATCGACTTCTCAGCATCGAGCCAGTTTGCGCAGCCCTTTTCGGTCTTGTCGGTAGAACAGGACGGTTTCACCTCCGGTCGTCTTGACGGGATCGAGATCGACAGTTCGGGGACAATCCGGGCAAACTACACCAATGGGCAGAACAACCCCTTGGGCAAAATAGTCATCGCCACCTTCAACAACCAAAACGGTTTGAAGCAGATCGGCAACGCGACCTACGTCGAGACCGCTGTATCTGGCCGACCGCAGGTTGGCGAGGCAGGTTCGGAAGGGTTTGGCACGATCCAGTCTGGTTCTCTCGAACGTTCGAATGTCGATATCACAGAAGAGTTGGTGAATCTGATCACTGCGCAGAGGAACTATCAGGCCTCAGCCAAGGCTATCGAAACAACGACAAGCTTGACCCAGACGATCATCAATATCCGCATGTAAGCATATATCCCAGTAAAGGAACGACATCTCACATGGATCGGATGATTCACACTGCATTGAACTCAATGAACAACTTGGCGCAATTGCAAAAAGTAAATGCGCAGAACTTGACAAACATGAGCGTGCCGGGGTTTCGCAAAGATCTTTGGGGGCAATCTGGCACCGGCTATTTGCAAGCCGGGAACAGTCCCTCAACACGTGCCTTCGCGCTGACAACTGGCAAAAGCGAGTTTTCCAATCAGAATGGCATGATGGATCCAACCGGAAACGATACAGATGTCGCAATTATGGACGATGGCTGGTTCTTAGTACAACCACCAGATGGCTCCCCCCCGGCCCTAAGCCGCCGCGGCGACCTGTCACTAAATGCAGACGGTGTTTTGATTAATGGCTCAAATGAAATCGTCTTAAGCGATGCAATGGCACCAATCCAGGTTCCTCCTTACCGAGAGATCCAAATCACCGGGATTGGCGAAATCTTGGTCAGCCCACTAGCGGCAGAAGCTGGTCAATTTGTGTCTATCGGGTTCATTGGCACAACCACTGCCGCTGGTATTGAGTTGCGTAAAGGAGCGGATGCGCGCATCCGCGCGGAGGATGGTACGATACCAGAACCAGACCAATTGGCCCACCTTCAGCAAGGCATGCTCGAAGGTTCAAACGTCAATGCTGTCGAAGAATTGGTTTATACAATCGAATTGCAACGCCGCTTTGAAATGAGCGTAAAGTTCATCGAATCTGCTCGCCAAATCGATGAAGCCGCCGCACAGATCATGAGAATCGCACAAGAATAACAAATTTGTGGCACAGCTTTTGCACAATGATTGAGACAAACCTGAATAGGGAATCTCAAGATGTCCGCAAGTGCCATGCACGTAGCCAAGACTGGCCTTAACGCCCAGCAAACCAAGATGCAGATAATCGCCAACAACTTGGCGAATGCGAATACTACCGGCTTCAAGCGCGATCGGGCAAATTTTGAAAGTCTTCTATATCAGGTAATGCGCTCGGGCGGAGCGCAAACTGCCGATGGAACTTCTCTTACTTCCTCTTCAACCGTCGGGACAGGGGTGCGTCTAGTGTCTACGCAAAAGCTGTATTCCCAAGGCAGCCTTATTAGCACAGACAATTCTTTAGATCTCGCCATAGATGGCATGGGTTTTTTTCAGGTACTCATGCCAGACGGCCGGATCGGCTATACTCGTAATGGAGCCTTCTCGCGCAATGCCGAGGGCACATTGACAACAGCGAGTGGATATGTGGTGCAGCCAGAAATCCAGATACCTGATAATGTAACTGAAATCACGATTGGCCAGAACGGTGTTGTATCGGTAATGATCGCCGGTCAAAATCAGCCAGAAGAAGTTGGCCAGATCACGCTTGCAAACTTTACTAATCCTCGCGGACTGCAACCCATTGGCGAGACATTCGCAGTTGAGACTGTAGCGAGTGGCGCGCCTATAGAAGGCATTCCTTACGAAGGGGGAGTTGGCAAATTGCAACAGGGCTACCTTGAAAGCTCGAACGTGAATGTCGTTCAACAACTCGTCGATATGATCGAAACACAGCGGGCCTATGAGGTAAGTTCTAAGGCAATCACCGCAAGTGACGAAATGATGCGTTACATATCGAACAACCTGTGATCGGGATGTTAAGATGATCTGCAGAAAATCCCTTTGCTTTATGCTTAACCTAGTCGCTGTGATAAGCCTTTCCGGCTGCTCTTCCCAAGTAGAAGAGGCCGCAAGCGCAGATTTTACTCCCATTTACCCGTTCGCATCCGAGACTGAAACGGCGCGGGTACCAACAGGGGGGATTTATTCGCCGCAGAATGGAGGTCTTTTCGCAGCCGACCGCCGGGCTAGCAGAGTAGGCGACATTCTGACGGTATCTTTTGCTGAAAGCTTTCAAGCGACGAAGTCGCAAAATGCTGGGACGGCCAAGACCTCTTCCTATGACATTGCTCTACCAAATATTTTGTCGCTTCCCTCTGGCGAAAATCTAACGCACGGAACAACACAAAATTTCACTGGCAGCGGGACTGCTGCACAGTCCAATTCGTTGACGGGTCAGGTATCAGTGCATGTTGTACGGATCATGCCAGGCGGAAACCTTGAGATTCTTGGTCAGAAAAAGCTGACTTTGAATAAAGGCGATGAATACGTCCGGGTTCACGGCATCGTTAGGGCCGATGATATTATGGCCAACAATGTCGTGATGTCTGACCGCATAGCAAATGCCGAAATTACATATATTGGGGCAGGCGATCTGGCGGATGCTGGAAAAAGGGGTTGGTTGTCGCGTATTATTTCTTCTATCTCTCCAATTTGATGGAGCTGTCATGACACTCAGCATATGGCCCAAGTTAATCATTTTCACTTCGATCTTAGCCAGCATTCTAGGATTTGCTCCTATTCAAGCCCGTGCCGAGCGAATAAAGGACGTGGCCACAATTGCCGGAGTGCGGTCTAACCAACTAGTGGGTTATGGGATCGTGGTAGGTCTAGCTGGCACCGGAGATGGCGGAACTGGGATAACCCTGCAATCAATGCAGTCGATGGTTTCACGTTTCGGAATTGTAACTGATGTAGGTGGACTTAATGCACGGAATGTGGCCGCGGTTATGGTTACAACCGATCTGCCGCCCTTCGTCAAACCTGGCCAACGACTTGATGTTACAGTTTCAACGATTGGCGGCGCCTCATCCCTGAGAGGAGGAACGCTTTTAATGACTCCCCTGCTTGGGGCTGATGGCGAGACTTACGGCATTGCACAAGGAAATCTCGTTGTTGGAGGCCTGGGTGTTGAGGGTCAAGATAATTCATCGTTGATTGTGAATGTTCCAACTGTTGGTAGAATTCCAAACGGCGCGACTGCTGAGCAGATGGTCGCAAACACATTTCTCGAAACTGATCATCTTATCCTGAACCTCAATCGGGGCGATTTCACTGCATCCTCCAATATGGCCGAGGCAATCAACAGCATTTTCGGACCCGATATTGGGGTGCCACTCGATGCAAATTCGGTACGGGTGCGTGCGCCACAAGATCCATCGCAGCGCGTGGCCTTTGTTTCCTTGCTTGAAAATATCGAGGTCGAGCCGGTTGAGCCGCCAGCACAAGTGATCATCAATTCGCGCACGGGAACAGTCGTCATCGGCGGCAATGTCCGCGTAACGCCGGCCGCGGTGACCCATGGATCACTGACCGTGCGGGTGAATGAACGCCTCAATGTCGCACAAGGCTCCTCTATTGTAAGCAATGAAAACCAAACCATCGTGGCACCGGGCGATCCTGTCGTGACGCCTGAAAGTTCGCTTGCGGCCAATGCCGAACCGGCACGGGCCTTTGTTTTCGATGGAGGAGTGTCGCTATCATCCTTGGTGGATTCGATCAACGCTGTTGGTGCCTCTGCATCCGATCTTGTTGCCATCCTTGAGGCGCTGCGCGAAGCCGGTGCGCTACGTGCCGAGCTGATCATCATCTGAGATATATCATGACTAATGCCCCCACTTCCCTGCTCAACAACACGATCCGCGACGTGTCGATGGGTCAAGGTGGGCGCATGGGTGGCCCCGGTTGGGGCCGTCCCGACATTCGCACTGACAATGCCGGGCCTGCACAATTGCGCCAGGTGAGCGAGGAATTTGAGGCCATTTTTCTCAACAACTTCCTTCAACAAGCGCGGCAAAGCCAGTTGTCCGAAGGGCTTTTATCCTCCACCGCGGGCGACACGTTCAGGGGCATGCTTGAACAAGAATATTCGCGTGCGGCGACGGGTAGCCTATCGCTGGGTATCGCAGATGCGCTTTACGCGCAATTTTCGCGACTTTTACATAAGGCGGATGAGTAAAGATGTCCGGCCTCTTCGATATTGCCAGCAGTGGCATCCAAGCCTATCGCGAGGCTTTGGCCGTTACAGGCCAAAACATTGCTAATATCAACACCGAGGGCTATCGGAGGCGCGGTGTCGATCTGTCGGAGATAGCTGCCAGCCAGAATGATATCACTACTATCGCCGATCAAACGGGGCTCGGCGTGCGTGTCGAGGGGATCAGCCGTGCGTTTGATAGTTTCATCTCAGGGCGTGCGCGCGATGCAGACTCAGATTACTCTCAAGCGGAAGCTTTTAAGGCAAGTCTCGATTCTCTTGAAAGCGCGCTGGTTCCCGGCGATTACGATATCGGCTATTTTCTGAATGGGTTCTTAGATGGACTGAACGGCATAGCACAGGCCCCAGCCGATCTTGCCGCGCGCACAGTCGCTTTGACTCAAGGCAATGCCCTTGCCAAAGGTTTTGTGCAGCTATCCCGAGATCTGGATGCGCTGCGCGAAACAATCTGGCAACAAGCGAGCAATGTCACCCGCGATCTCAACGCCTTGCTGGTGACGCTGCGCAATACGCAAAATCAGTTAATCGCCTCGGGCAGTTTAAATGGCGCCTCGAACGCCATACTCGATGCACGTGACCAGACGATCTACGAGATCAGTGCGCTTGTTGGAGTTTCAGTCGCTGCAGCGCAAAGCGGGGCGGCAACGGTCACACTGGGGCGCAGCGGCAATGGTCCGGTTCTCGGCACACCGACGGTTGCGGGCAGTTTGCAACTCCGTCGCGACGAAGACCGACTTGTCGTTCTTGCGGGGCAAGCACCCGGCTTGACCGAAACCAAACAGGTGTCATCCGGCCGTTTAGCGGGCCTATCTGAGGCCTATCGATCGGTCACCCAAGCAATGGACGCACTTGATGCGCTGGCCGCACGTCTCGCTAACGAGTTCAATAACGCCCATAGCATGGGAATCGATATTGAGGGAAAAGCCGGCAAAGCCTTGTTTAGCGCAGATGGTGTGTCCATCAGCCAGTCTACCACAAACCTCGGGCGCTTCACTGCAAGCGCAACCGCGCCCGATGTGCTGAACCAAATGGTTGGTGAGACTCGTTTTTCCTATTCGGCCAAAGATGCGGCATGGATCAGTTTTGATGGTGATGGGCGCACGACCAAGCACCCTGCCGGAATGATTGCTATTGGTGAGGTGCAGATCAATGTGACCGGCATCCCGGCAGATGGCGATGAGTTCACATTACGCGCCGCGATCGGCGCAGCGGCGCAGATGCGTTTCTTGATCGATCGTCCCCAAGAGATCGCTGCGGCAGGGCTTTTGACGAGTGAAGCCGATATCACCAATACCGGGCATGCAACGATTGATACCGCGGCTATTGCCCCGCCGGCCATGACCGGATTGAGTGATCTGACACAGCTGCTCCACAATGATCTCTCGACGTTATCAGCGACCGCTTTTCGCCAGAACGGCGTTCTGGGTGTCATTCCCGCAACAGTCAGCTCGCTAGAATTGGCCTCGATGGGGCGCCAAGACCATGTCCGCTTCGCACTTACCGATGCCCAAGTGATTAACGCTACATCACTTTCCTTGATGATCAAGACCTCAACACAACCCAACGGGGCTCTTTTTGACTTTGACCTGAGGCCGTTTCAAACTTTTGCAAATGATCAACCCGAGTCAGATGCGCGAGATCTAGCGCGGTTGCTCAATGCAGGGACCTTGACCACACAAAACGGGACAAGGATAACGGATCTTGGTCTTTTTGCTGCCGGATCTGCAGGCAATCTGACACTTGCCGCGGCCAGCAGCACAGGCGCCATCCTGAGTGGATCCATCAATGGGCAAGGGCCAAGCATCGACGGCAATGTCACCAACGGGCTATCAGAGGTCAGCAATTTGCAGATCTTCACCCGCGACGGGCGCCAAATCGCTGGAATACCACTCGATCAGACTGAGGTTGTTAGCTATCTGACCGAAGCCAACGGCTTCCTGCCCGAGGCTGAATACCGCGCTGACTTTCTTAATGGGAATGACGGCATCGGGTATCGGGGGCTGGAGATTGTCCGGCGCACCACTACGGGCGCTGAAGTGTTGAGTTTTTCTGGCGTCGGTATCGAACCGAACCTGCAATTAGGTGCGGCAGCACTTTTACCGCGCAATCCTGCGGGAACCTTATCGCTTACCATCGGCGACGAGACCGAATCTATCAACATACCTGCCAAGTACTCGGCCGCCTTGATTGCCGAACACATCAACGCCACAACTGCCGACACTGGGATTCGTGCTGATGCAGCAACGCGGGTTGCCCTATCGGATTTTCATGATGGCGAGGTGCAGTTCACGCTCGAAGCCCAGAACGAAACGCCCGTTGATATATCTGCGAATATCACCGACGGCTCATTGGATAACCTGCTGAGCGCGATTAATGCGCGTAGCCAGGAGACTGGTGTCGTGGCGAGCCTTGGTGTCGGTGACAACCGTCTTGTGCTGATCTCGGACAGGGGCGATGACATCGTGCTATCGGCAATGGCCTCAAGTGGCGGTACATTTAACGCAACCGCAGTCACGGCCACTACGGCACTTATTGGGACTAGCGCCACACTTGCAGGTAATACCGGTGTCACCACGCTGCGAATCGGGGGCAATATCACCCTGCGCGGCAGCTCAGCCTTTGCCATATCTTGGCAGGGCGAGAACGCACTTAGTGCGCCAGATCCGTTCGTCGATGGGTTGATAAACCGCAACCTTGACCCAGCAGGGCGCTGGCAAGACATCACTTTTCACTTGACTGAGGGTCTTGATACGGCTGAGGCAGACCCAACCGGCCTTACTGCGACCGCCGCAGCGACACGGCTTTCGCTAACATTGGCAGGACTGAATGGAACGCCCGACCTGATCGGAGAAATTACCAGCGCTACGCTAGCTGATATCCGCTCGGAACGCGTGGCCGAGGCTGTGGCTGCGGAGCTGCGCAGCCAAGGCATGATCCCGGCTTTGTTGGGCCTGCCCCTTGGAGTCAATAGACCCGCCGATGGCGCAACGGTGCATATCCTACTTGGCGAGCAAAGCTACGGGCTGACGATGGCTGCTGGAGAAATCGCGGTCAGCGGCCCCGAAGCAGGAAGAATTACTGCGTTTTTCGATGACGACAATACGCTTCGGGTGGCTGCGACAGGTGGGACACTTAGCGGTCAAATCTTGCGCCTATCGCCCGACACATCCGCCGCGGATGCCGCAACATTTGGTTTGGCTGTTGCTGGAGCGACAGCAACGCTTAGCGGTCGGCCTGTCGCCATGCCAAGCAGCCCAGACATTTTCAGCTTGACCGCAGCGATCGATCAAACCGACATGGAGCTGGAGTTCGCCTGGGATGGCACCATTCCCACTCAGATCAACCACCCCACGATCATCGGTCTTCGGCTTGATATCAGAGCAGATGGCACTGGGATCAGTGCACAAATCTCCATGACACATGAAAGCGGGATTTCAGATTTCCGCCTGCGTCCTTCTGTCGATGCCGTTGCACTCGGACTTATCAGCGCAAATGCCGATGTCACACTTGACAAAAAGGGTTTACGGATCGCTGCCACTGGCAGCACTCCTATAGCCCTGACAGCACAAGCCACAAGCCTTGTCTCAGAGCGCCTAAGCTTACGAGGCCTACCCAATGAAGAACTGATCGTGATCACTACAGGCAGCGGCGCAAGGCGCATCGCGGCCAGCTTTGACCATGATCAGACCAGCACTCGTCCAGCCACGGCATACGCGGTGCATGTCATCGACGGCCCATCCCGCAGAATAGAGATAATTGACAGCGACACCGGGCATTCAATGGCCACCCGCACTGTGGCCGAGAATGGCACGTTCAACGCCTATGACATGCTCTTTACCCTCAATGGCCCATTAGAAACAGGTGATCGTTTCTATGTGCGGGAAAACCAAGACGGCACGGGCGATGCCCGCAACGCGCGTGCACTCTTTGCGCTCGGCGACCGCAATGACCGCACAGGTTTGGGCGGTTTCAGCGCCGAATTCGCAACTCTTGTGACCAATACCGGGGCTGAGACACGTAGCGCCACCATCGCCAAAAATGCAGCCGAAGCACGGCGTGATGCGGCAGTGGAATTGGAAGCCGAGTATTCAGGGGTTAACCTCGATGACGAGGCCGCGCGCCTGCTTGAACAACAGCAGGCCTATCAAGCGCTTGCTCGTGTATTGCGGACAGCTGGCGAACTCCTCGACACTTTGCTTAATGCAATCTCATAATCGGAGGCATCGATGCCGATCAGTACCAAGACGTTCAATGAACAGGCGATCCGCGGGATTGCACGGCTGACCGAGCAGGCAAACGCCTATCAAGAACAGGTCGCAACTGGCAAAAGGGATCTGCGGCCCTCGCAAGATCCTGTTGCGGCCTCGCGATTGGCGTCGATCAAGGATCTCGAGGCCGATGTCCAGCGTTTCTCCGACAATATCGGTGCGGCTAAAACCCGACTTGGCCTTGCCGATACGGTGCTCGAAAGCGTCCAGACTATCATGATACGCGCCAATGAACTGGCTATCCAGGCCGCCAATGGGACGTTATCCCAACTCGACCGCCAAGCGATCCGTGTTGAGATCGACCAATTGCGTGAAAACATGATTGGCCTTGCCAATACCTCTGATGACCGAGGGCAAGCCTTGTTCGGCGGCTTTATTATGCGCGATACACCCTTCGTTAAGAATGGCACGAGCGTAGTTACCTATGCGGGTGATGCTGGCCAAAGCGCTGTTCTTGCCGCGGACGGGCTGATGTTGACGACTGGGATCAGTGGTGCCGATGCCTTTATGCGTGTCGAAACGCCGACAGGGCCAGTCTCGGTCTTCGACATATTCGCAAGTCTTTCGGCAGCCCTCGACACGGCCGAGGAGGCTGAGACGGAAATGAAGCTTTCGGGTGGGCGGGCGCGTCTCGAGGTTGCCACGGGCCGCGATCTGCAGCTACAAGCCTTTACTATTAGCGGGCCGCTTGGTTCTGCGCGGATCTCGGCAGAGTTGGTCGCAGGTGCCACCGATGCCTTGGTCGATGCAATCAATGCAACCACCCAAGCCACTGGCATACAGGCCACAGCAGATACACACACGCAGGCAGTGATCCTGACCACCCAAGATGGTGGTACGATGAGCTTTCGCGATTATGAAATCGCTGGGATGCGCGTCGCGACAACGCCCATCACAACGGGCATGACCATAACGCCGCTTGACGGGCAGAACGTAGCGTCTGGGCCGAGCCGCATCTTGGTCGATGCCGATCATGAAATCGGCAAATCGATTGGCATGATCCAATCCGGGATCGAGCATCTGGCACTACAGCGCGCACGTATAGGCGCGAGCTACAATGCGGCCGATATCCAATCCGAGGCACTGGCGCGCAAGGCGCTTTTGGTCGCCGAGACACGTAGCGGGATCGAGGACGCGGATATGGCAGAGGTAATTAGCAAGCTGCAAAGCCTTTTAGTCAATCGCGATGCCGCACAACAAATCTTTGCCAAGCTTTCGCAACAAAGCTTGTTTGATTTTCTACGCTGACACCTCACCTAGGGATCGGCCTTAAAAATCTCGCGGAACGCTTCGACCCTTGACCAGTTCTTACGCAAGATGGGCGAGGTGCTGGTGTCGACAAGATCGACCTGAGATGGAAAAAAACTGAGTGTCGCTCCGTCACGCTTGGCCAAAAGCGTCAAGAGAGCTGCATAGGCATTCTCCGTCGCATCGTTTGGCGACACACCCGGAACGGCTGTTGCGACGGCACCATAGGGGGCGGTGGCATCGCGTGCCCCCATCAAAGCTTGACCGAACAAGCCGCCCGCGCGCATCGCCTCGCCCAAACTCAGGGTCGCAGAGCCAGAGGCCGACATCAATTCGCTGCGCCACGCCACATCAGGATCGATAGCCGCGAGCGCCGATTCAAATGCGCGATGATAGCGCGCACCGCGATCAGGCTCGGGGGAGTGATAATGCATTACCGCCGCCTCCCAAGAGCCCTTTTTGACATGAAGCTCCTTCAAGAAGCGGACAGCGTAGCGGATATTCGCCTCTGGGTCCATCATCACCTCAATCGAAGGGAAATTGGCCCCGTGCCAATAATGATTGACCTGCATGCACCCCACATCGATGTTGCTCGGCCCTTCGGCAACCACCTTGCGCAAATAAGCAAGGGCCTCAGCACGTGTCTCAAAATAAAGTCCCTTGCCCGAATGGTTCAAAGTCCACGGCCAAGCGTGCACGGCAAGACCCACACGGCGTCCAGATTCGATACGCGCAATCGCAGGCAAAAGCCCCTCGGGCAAACCTTCGGCCACGCCGATACGGGCAGCCATGGCCTCACAGTTGGGAACCACATCTGCCTTGGCTGCAAATGTGTTGAAAGTTGCGAATGAAAGCGCGAAAAACGCCAAAATCTTTATCCTACGTAATACGTTGGCCAATCTCAAAACGTCACTCCAGTTTTTCATACAGTCCAACTTGCAAAAACTGCGCCATGGTAATTTTGCGCCAATAGTTTGACTCTCAGTTACAATCGGCTCGGATTTTGAAAGGGCATCCCATATTTTTGTTATCAACGAGGAGTGGATCGTGCTTAAAAAAATTGGAACTGGGCTGTTATATGTTGGGCCGCCTTCTTTCATTTTCGGAATCTTTGCTGCTGGCCACATGACACTGGCACCGCAAACCAATCTCCTCGAAAACTATCGCATCGAGAACGGACTGATTTCCCCGCCCGAACCCAGAGCCGAGCATGCCAACGAAGCCGATCAAATAGCCAAAGATGAAACTGTCGAGCGTGATGTGGAGGGGCGCATTATTCCCCCGGCTTACCGTTATTTCAGTTTCACAATGCCATTCTCGGCCAATATCGGCACGACAAGGCGGCTTTTCAGCATGGAGGTGTCCGTATCGGTCTTCGGCTCTCCATTCGTCGGCGACACGAATATCTTACGGCTTCAAGAATTGGAGGCGCAATTACGACCTGTCGTCTTGGAACAGATGCAAGGAATGACCGAAGACGAAATCCGCGATCCCGCTGTGCGCAAGCAACTTGCCTTGCGAATCCGCGATGCACTGAACGCGACCTTCGCGTCGCTTGGCGAAAATATTGAACTTAAAGCTGCGATGATCACATCGGTGGTCCTGACGTAACGCGTCACGATGGCACGGGAATTGCAGATTTTTTTGACCACATTGCCAAAGGGACGCCAAATGAACATGAACGCTCATCCGACCAATCCCCGCGCTCCCAAAAGAAAGAATCCCGAGCAATTATCGATCCAGATCGGGTTATTCGACGACAACGAACACCAGGATATCTATCGTGTGGTTCCGCTTGTGCACTTTCTGAACGAGCTGCACGATCTGCCAACTCCGCAGCGCTGACCCCTGCTGCATTCTGGGCGGTGCTCAGAAGAAAAAATGACTTCTAGCAACTGTATCTGTCAGAGAGCCGTGGCGACCCATTTCTGACGGCTTTTGCA
>CAYWUN010000070.1:0-15244 GCA_964461315.1 uncultured Aestuarium sp. | reverse complement strand
AACACCTGATCGACCCAGAAATCTGCATCCGCTGTTATACCTGCGAGATGACCTGCCCCGTTGAGGCCATCGTGCACGACGATAAAAACGTGGTTGTCGATGCCGATAAATGCAATTTCTGTATGGATTGTATCCCCGTCTGCCCGACAGGTTCGATTGATGAGTGGCGCGTTGTGAACGACGCTTATTCGGTAGATGACCAATTCGGTTGGACCGAGCTTCCCGAGCAAGAAGAGCTTTCTGGCGGCGAAGAAGACGTCGGTCTTGAAGCGATGGATGAAGCTATGGCCGCTCTGCTGGCCGAGGCGCATAAGGGCGCAGGTGGCAAGGCCAAAGCGCCTGCGACGGCGGCCAAGGCGTCGATCAACCTTTACAATCTCGGTAAACCTGCCACGGCAACGGTGCAAGGGAATTATCGCCTCACCGATGCCGAAGACAACGATGTCCGCCACATCATCCTCGATTTCGGCGGACTGCCGTTCCCTGTGCTTGAAGGCCAGTCCATTGGTGTCATCCCGCCGGGCACTGCTGATGATGGCAAAGCCCATCTGCCGCGTCTTTATTCGGTATCTTCGCCTCGCGACGGCGAACGTCCGAACTATAATAACCTGTCTTTGACGGTAAAACGCGAGCCGAACGGGCTTTGCTCGAACTACGTTTGCGATCTAAAGGTCGGCGACAAAGTGCAGGTCACAGGGCCGTTTGGATCGACCTTCCTGCTCCCGACTGATCCTCAGGCACATCTGATGATGATCTGCACGGGCACTGGTTCTGCACCGTTCCGCGGTTTCACCATGCGCCGTCAACGTGAGAACAACGGAGTTGACGGTAAGCTGACGCTCTACTTTGGTGCGCGCACGCCCGAACACCTTCCCTATTTTGGGCCTCTGAAAAAGGTTCCCGAGAGCTTCCTCAAGAAGCACTTTGCGCTCAGCCGCCAAGAAGGCCAACCCAAAGCCTATGTTCAGGATAAGATCCGCGAAAACTCCACTGAGGTCGCAGCGCTTTTGCAGGACCCCAAGGGTTATATCTACATCTGCGGCAAGAAAGAGATGGAAGCTGGCGTTGAGCAAGCGCTCTCTGATGTTGCTCGCGGGATCGGTCTCGAATGGGCTGCGATCCGTGATACCATGCGTGAAGATGGAAGATACCACGTCGAGACCTATTGATGTTTGAGCACGAAATCCGCGTCACTTGGGGCGATTGTGACCCCGCCAAGATTGTCTATACAGGGCGCCTTCCATGGTTTGCTCTGGATGCAATCAATGCTTGGTGGGAACATCATCTCGGCGACGACTGGTATCGAATGGAGCTTGACCGCAACGTCGGCACGCCCTTTGTCCACATGTCGCTCAACTTCCGCTCGCCAGTTACGCCCCGCCATCGGCTGAAACTTCAGGTTTGGCCGACAAAGCTTGGCGAAACTTCGATCGGCTTTCATGTGGATGCCTATCAGGATGGTGTTTTGTGCTTTGACGGTGATTTTGTGAACGTCTTCATCGTTGCGAAAGAGTTTCGCAAATCACCACCGCCCCAAGATATTCGTGATATTGTTACGCCGTTGCTGCGTCCGACCAATGAATAAGCTCTGACTGAACGTTTCGGGTTGAGGTTACGCAGTTTTTCGCTAGGTTGTTGCACTATATTTCATCGTGTGGCGCAAAATGAGCGAAATCACTAATTTCAAAGGCGAAGCGGCGCGCGTTTCGGAGAATGACCCCGAAGCCGCAGCTGAAGCTTTGATCAAACGCGTCGGTGAACGCGTTCGATTTGTCCGTGAGCGCAAAGGCATTCCGCGTCGCGTGCTCTCAGAAGTTTCTGGTGTTTCGCCGCGTTACCTTGCTCAGCTTGAGGCGGGCGAAGGCAATATATCTATCGGTCTGCTGCAACGCGTATCTTCGGCATTGGGGCACCGCATTGAATGGCTCTTGTCCGAGGATGATCCTTGGACGTCGGAAGTCGTTCAGATTGCTGACCTATATCGGACGGCGAGTAAGGATGTCAGGCAGCAAGTTCGCGAAATTCTTGCGCCCGCAGGGACGGAGGGTCAGCGCGCCAACCGTGTATGTTTGATCGGCTTGCGCGGTGCGGGGAAATCGACTCTGGGTGCCTATGCGGGCGCGGCCTTCGGTGTTCCGTTCGTGGAACTAAATCGTGAGATCGAAGCACAATCCGGAATGCCCGTGAACGAGGTGCTCGCTCTTTACGGGCAGGAAGGCTACCGCAAGCTTGAAGCGCAGGCGATCGAACGCATCATTGCCACGCATGATAGCGTTTTCCTTGCCGTAGCTGGCGGCATCGTCGCCGAACCCGAGACTTATAAGTCGCTTCTTGCGAACTTTCATACAATTTGGGTCAAAGCTTCGCCCGATGATCACATGTCCCGTGTCCGAGCACAGGGTGACACCCGCCCGATGGCTGGCAACCCCGAGGCAATGGAGCAGCTCAAGTCGATCTTGACCAGCCGCGAAACGCTATATGCGCGGGCGGAGGCGCAACTCGACACCTCAGGGAAATCGGTGGAGCAGAGTTGCGAAGACCTGTTCACCCTGATCCGCGACCGAGACTTCTTCTAGACTTGCAATTCGAATGTGCATTATATTACATGATGCGGAAATATAGCGCACATGGAGGGTAGGCTATGTCGGTGCACTGTCGTCGTGAGGGCAACGTCGGGTATGTGACGCTGGATAATTCTCCGGTGAATGCAATCGGTTTGGAAATGCGCCAAGGTCTCAACAATGCTGTGACTTGGGCCGAAACCGAAGGCTTGACCCGTGTCATCGTGACAGGCGCGGGCGCTGCATTTGCTGCCGGTGCCGATGCTCGCGAATTTGGCGCGCCTCCCATTGAACCCCACCTTCCTGATGTGCTCGCACGTATCGAGAAATCTTTCGTGCCATGGATCGCCGCGATCAACGGTGTCGCGCTGGGCGGTGGTTTGGAAATAGCACTCGCTTGTCGCTATCGGATCGCAGATCCAAGTGCCAAACTTGGCCTTCCCGAAGTCACGCTTGGTGTGGTTCCTGGGGCCGGTGGCACGCAGCGTCTTCCGCGTCTTATTGGGATGGAGAAGGCACTTGAGTTGATCCCGACGGGCAAGGCCATATCTGCACAGGAAGCGAAAGCCATAGGTCTTGTTGAGCTCGTATCTGACGCGCCGTTGATCGAAGCAGCGATGGTTGTGCCTGAACTGCTTGATCAGATCGTGCCGCTTTGGGAGCGGCCGGTTGATCATGTGGTTTCTGTTGAAGCAGCGATTGCGGCCGCACAGAAAAAGCAGACCAATCAAATTGCACCTCTCGAAGCGATCCGACTTGTTGAACTTGCTGCCCATTCCGAGTTTGCGGTTGGTATCAGAGAAGAACGGGCAGTTTTCATCAATTTGCGCTCTGGCGAGCAGGCAAACGCGTTGCGACACATCTTCTTTGCTGAACGTGCAGCAAAGGCGCCAAAGTGGCTAACGGCAGAACCGAAAAACATCTCGAAGGTCGCTGTCGTTGGCGGGGGAACGATGGGAGCAGGGATCGCCTATGCTCTCCTCAGTTCTGGTTTCAACGTAGTAACGCTCGAAACTGATGCAGACGGCGCCGAGCGGGCACGCGTGAATGTTGGCAAGATTCTAAGCCAAAGCAAGGCACGCGGATTTGTGACTGACGCCAAGGAAGCTGACATTCTGAGCCGATACTCCGCGAGTGAAGATTATGCCGTTGCCGAAGACGCTGACCTCGCGATTGAGGCGGCCTTTGAGAGCATGGAAGTCAAGAAACAGGTCTTTACCAAGCTTCAGTCTGTAATGCCCAAAGATGCTGTTCTTGCTTCGAACACATCGTACCTTGACCTCAATGAAATTGCTGCGTGTCTTGATGAACCCTCGCGTCTTGTTGGTCTCCATTTCTTTGCGCCTGCGCATGTTATGAAGCTTCTAGAGATCGTGCGGGGCGAGGCGAGCTCGGACGTATCGCTTGCGACGGGGTATGCGCTTGCCAAGCGACTTCGCAAAATTCCAGTGCTTGCTGGCGTTTGTGATGGGTTTATCGGCAACCGCATTCTTCAGCGTTATCGCGAGGCTGCCGATACTGTGTTTATGGATGGCTCAACCCCTTGGGAAGTAGACGAAGCCATGGTTGAGTTCGGTTATGCGATGGGGCCATACGAGGCTCAGGACCTCTCAGGGTTAGATATCGCTCACGCAAATCGTCGCCGTCAGGACGCAACCCGAGACCCGAACCGCCGCTATATCCCGATTGCTGACCGAATGGTTGAGCTTGGGAAACTTGGGAAAAAGACCGGCGCGGGTTGGTATCGTTATCCTGGTGGAGCAGGCAAGGTTGAAGACCCAATTGTCGCTGATTTGGCTTTGGAAGAAAGCCATTTTGCGGGCCGCACCCGTACCGACTACAAGCCTGATGAAATTCGCCACAGACTCTTGCTCGCGATGATAAACGAAGCCGCCGACATCCTTGCCGAAGGCATCGCCCAGTCCGCTCAGGACATCGATATCGTTACGGTGTTTGGGTATGGTTTCCCGCGCTGGCGGGGCGGCCTTATGTGTTACGCTGATACAATTGGCGCGGCCAAAATCCTCACCGATTTGAACCGCCTCTGTGAAGAAGACCCTCTTGTTTGGAAGCCCTCCAAAGTTATTGATGAATGCGCCGCCGAAGGCATCAAGCTGGCAGATTGGAAACGTGAGGCTTAGGCCTCACGCCACCCTTTCAAAAGCGCGATAAAGTCCGCGAAGCTCGGCCAGTCCTTTCAGCCGCCCGATTGCGGGATAGCCGGGCTGGGCTTGACGTCCGATGTCGTCAAGAATGTCCTGACCGTGGTCAGGTCGCATCGGAATAGACCAGTCCGCGCGACCGTTGTCCCTGCGCTTCTTTTCTTCGGCCACGATGGCTTGAACCATGCCCACCATATCAGTGTGGCCGTTGAGGTGTTCGTCTTCAAAGAACGAGTTTTTGATCTCGTTTCCTTCGATTGCAACATTGCGCAAATGGAGGAAATGAACGCGATCCGCGAGTGTCTTAAAAATCTCGATCGGGTTATTGTCAGGGCGTGCACCAAGAGAGCCGGTGCAGAAGGTCACGCCGTTTGCGGGGATGTCTACTGCGTCGAGTACTTTGCGATACTGTTCGGCCGTCGACATAATGCGCGGCAGCCCAAGGAGCGGGAAGGGCGGGTCGTCAGGGTGACAGCAAATCCGCACGCCAATTTCTTGGGCCAGCGGGGCAACCTCTGAAAGGAAATCGATCAGATGATGCCGCAATTGGTCCTCTGAAATTGCGTCATATTCGGCCAAATGTGCGCGGACGTCATCAAGGGTAAAACTTTCAGCGGCGCCCGGTAGACCGAAAACAACGTTTCCAGCAATCTGCTCTCGCTCAACCTCGGTCATTTGAGCGAACCGCTCGGTTGCGGCATGCGTCACGGCTTCAGAGAAGTCTTCGCTCGCGCCGGCTCGCTTTAGAATGTGGATGTCAAAGGCGGCAAAGTCGATGAGATCAAAGCGCATGCAACGCGCGCCGGTCGGCCTCTCCCATTGAAGATTGGTGCGGGTCCAATCAAGGACTGGCATGAAATTGTAACAGATCACTTCAATTCCTGCCTCGCGCAGGTTGCGCATCGAAATTTTCCAGTTCGCGATGTGCTCTTTCCAATTGCCGCGCTGTTTCTTGATATCTTCTGAAACTGGCAGTGACTCGACCACTGTCCATTCTAGGGTCGAAGGGCGACCATCGGCGCGTGTTTCGATCTGTCTCTGACGCAGCGCGATCTCTTCGGGGGTCCAAATGGCACCCGTCGGGACATGGTGAAGTGCAGAAACGACGCCTTCAACGCCTGCCTGCATCATATCGTCAATGCTGACCCTGTCTTTGGGGCCGAACCAGCGCCAAGTCTGTTCCATGATGAATCCTACGAATGTGTCACTGACTTTTTACATTTGTGCAATGTGGATTACTAGTATGCAAGTTGTTGGTTATGTTTGATGCGCCGTGTTAGTTTAACCAAAGATGGATCAAAGCGGCCTCTGGTGTCTCATTGCCGCCGTTTTCGATCCCGAGCGACCACAATCCTGAACCCGCAGCGTAGGTTCCCGGCGCGAGTCCACCTGTCAGGCATTGGCTGACGGCTCTCAAGCGCACACCGCGCGAAATAGCATCTTCCAAAACAGCAAGAAGGTCAGGATCGGAAGATGCCGTGCCAGAGCCGAAAACCCGAAGCACCGCCCCGTCCAGATCAGAGAGCATGGCGCGGAGGCTCTGTGCCTTTAGACCGGGGGTGAGTGTTTGGATCGCAAGTCTGCGATCGTCAAACCGACGGGATTGGGGTGCATTCAGAGGAAGATTGGCAACGCTTTGAAAGGCATTCGCCTCGTGCGTGTCGAGCTTGGCCAATGCGCCAGCGGGAAGCAGTTTGTCGGCAAAAGCGAGAAGGGTGCCGCTATGCTGATGAAGAGCCGAATAGGCGAGATCAAGGTTTGCTTCTGCGTCCCCACCCATCTCAAGGGGTATCATGGAACCGGTGAGGATGACCGTCCGATCAAGGCCTGCAAGTGCCTGAGTGAGCGCAGTTGCGGTATATGCCATTGTATCGGTGCCGTGGGTTACGATCACTCTATGGTTGGGATGTTGATCGATCTTATCTAAGATTTGGTTCCAATGTTCTGGCCCCACGTCCGAGCTATCAAGCAAAGGGGTAAAGACATGTACCGTCAGCTCATCGTTTGGAGCGAGACGCTTTTCAAAGGCACTCTCGACCAAACCAACAGCAGGCGCGAGACCGTTCTCGGTCGGCTTCATACCAATCGTGCCGCCTGTATGGATGAGTAGGATGTCCATGTCATTCTCCGCCGTCGTGCCGTTTCTATTGGCTAAACAACTCGGGGGCTCGGCTGCAACCTATATCCGCTTCGCTGCTGGAATTTCCTTTCTCCTGCTGAGTGCAAGACAGAGAGCAGGATCATCGAGCAAAGCGCGAACTGCATCGCGCCACTCTTCCCCTGTCCGAGTGTGAAAACCGTTCACTCCCACTTGGACCTGAATAGGTTTGTTCGTGACCGAGATTGTTGGGCAACTTGGCATGTAGTTCGCTTCATATTCGCTCGCACCGACAGTAAAAATATCCGCGTGGTTCGCCCATTTTATAAAGTGCGAGTTGGGGCAACTCCGAACTTGAGCAACAAGCCCGAGCTGATCCACAGTCTCTGGAACGGACTCATTCACAATGACAAGCACAGGTTCCGACGGATGCTCCGCAATGTCCGAAAACCAAAACATAAGCAATTCGAGCGCTTCGGCTTGAAATCCAGCAGCCAGAATGACGGGTTTCCACAGGTGAGAGACACGTCGAAGGGACGGTTGATGCAACTCAATGGCAGTAGGCATAGCGATCTCCTTTAGTGACCAAATTTCATTGGGCCTATGCGGGGTTAAATCCCCGTTAATTGTTACCCATTGCATGCTGGACTTGTGGACTTCGCGTTCTAGATGATGCCCAGAAAAAGGAGCAGCCCATGCAAATCTCGGTTTTGTTTATCGCCAGTTTGGTTTTCTTTCTTGCAGTCGACGCGATGATGTTGCGCTTTTTTATGGCGCCGCTCTTCGAGCGCCATCTAGGCGACTGGATGGCGGAGCCACTTCGTATGGGCCCCGCTGCGGTGTTCTATTTGGGGTATATCGCGGGCGTGGTTTACCTTGTGGCGCTGCCGGCCCTGCGCGCAAATGATCCCATGCAGGCCTTGATCGGGGGCCTTGTCATGGGGCTTTTGGCCTATGGTACTTATGAATTTACAAATTACGCGACCCTGACACGTTGGACGATGCAGCAAGTGCTTATCGATACGGTGTGGGGAGGGGTGCTCACTGGCGCAACAGCATGGGTTGGTGTAATCGCGGCCCGAAGCCTCGGATGAAAAAGGGCCCCAGAAGGGCCCTTTTTGTTAAGCGATCTTGGCGAGTGCTTTGTCCACGGCACCAGTAATTTCATCGATATCGCTTGGTCCCGCGATCAGCGCCGGCGCAAAGAGCAACGTGTTGTTGAAGCCGGGCATAGAGCGATTGGATGCGCCAATAATCACGCCTTGTTTCAGACAGTCGGCGACAACGCCCATCACTAGTTTTTCGTCAAGCGGTTCGCGGGTCTCGCGGTCCTTAACAAGCTCTGCGCCAGCAAAGAGACCTTTGCCGCGCACGTCTCCGATAATCTTGTACTTGTCCATCAACGCACGAAGGTTGTTCTGTAGACGATCTCCCATGCGTGCTGAATTCCCGCAAAGGTCCTCGTCCTCGATAATCTTCATATTCTCGAGAGCCGCGACGGGACCCGCAGTGCAACCTCCAAAGGTCGAGATGTCGCGGAAGTAGCCAAGCTTGTCCGTCTCATCTTTGAACTTGTCGAAAACAGCCTCAGTGGTCACGCAGCAAGAAATCGCCGCGTAACCTGATGCAACGCCCTTTGCCATGGTAACGATGTCAGGCTGAATTCCATATTGCTGATAGCCGAACCAGGTGCCCGTACGGCCAAGGCCGCAAACGACTTCGTCTATGTGCAAAAGGATGTCGTACTTGCGGCACAGCTCCTGAACGCGCTCCCAATAGCCCTTTGGCGGAGTGATAATGCCGCCGCCTGCGGTAATCGGTTCAAGGCAGAGTGCGCCGATTGTGTCGGCGCCCTCACGGAGAATGACGTCCTCTATGGCGCGAGCCGAGGCTTCTGCGTAGGCCTCGCCGCTGCTGCCGTCCTGCGCGCGATATTCGAGGCAATGCGGAATTTCGACAAAACCAGGCGCAAAGGGGCCATACTGCGCGTTGCGCTCTTGTTGGCCGCCTGCGGAAAGACATGCGATGGTCGTTCCATGATAGTCACGATCGCGATAGAGGATCTTGGACTTTTTGCCGCCATAGTGCTTGTGGCTGATCTGGCGAACCATCTTAAACGCTTTCTCGTTCGCCTCAGAGCCCGAATTGGCATAGTAGACTCGGCTCAATCCGGGCATTTTTTCAATCAGCCGCTCAGCGAAAATCGCTCCGGGAATTGTTCCCTTGGCACCCGCAAAGTAGCACATCTTAACGAGCTGGTCGCGCACTGCGTCTGCAATCTCGGTGCGGCCGTAGCCGACGTTTACAGTCCAAACACCGCCCGAAACAGCATCGAGGTACTCTTTGCCGGTGATATCCCAAACGCGCATACCTTTGCCCTCGACAATAATCTGAGGGTCAATGGCTTCAAACGGCTTATGCTGGACGAGGTGGTGCCAGACGTGGGCTTTGTCGGCTCTGATGATCGCGGATGGATCGTTATTTAGGATAATCGAGTTCATATCGGCGGACTCCGCGGAAATAGGAATTTGATCATAATCAAACGCCGCGTCGCCGCTAATGCAATAGCGAACTTAGGAGCTATGCTGAAGGTTCTCGATTTCCGTTTCGAGAGCGATGCGGGTCTTTTTCCAAATGCTACGCAGTTCGGGAATTTCTTTGCGCATTTGGTCTTCTTTTTCTGTTTTGCCCAAGGTCTCTAGCTCGCGCAGTTTGCTTGCTAAACCCTGCGCTCCGAACATCGCGCTTGATCCGGCCAATTTGTGGATGTTCGAAATCAACGAATGGTCTGAGGCTGTTTCGGAGGTAGAGAAAATCTCATTTAGGATCGACTCTGCCTCTTCGATGTAGTGCTGCACGAGCTTTTTGACGCGCTCCTCTCCAAGGTCGGTCAAAAGCTCGTTGATCATCGCTGCGTTTATCTGAGAGGGCATCGGGCTTTTGTTCTCCTGAGAGTCGACAGATTTTCGGGTGGCCTTGCTGCTGACCAAATCATTGAGCGCCTGCCGTGTAATTGGTTTGATCAGTGCATCATCCATGCCAGCCTCTCTGAAGCGTTCGATATCGGCGGGGAGGGCATGCGCAGTGAGAGCGATGATGCGAGAGCTGGCAGACTTGCCACGGGATGTTCGGATACGCTTCGCGGCTTCGACGCCATCAAGACGCGGCATCGAAATGTCCATCAAGATAAGATCGAAATGTTCATTTTCGGCGAATTCGGTCCCTTCAAGTCCGTCGTGCGCGAGAGTTACTTCGTGTCCTTCACGAACAAGCATTTCTTGAACGACAAGGCGGTTGATCTGGTTGTCTTCAACGACAAGGATTCTAAGTGAATCTGAACGACGTGTCTGAGCGCTTTGGCCATCGTCTAAAGCGACTATCTTCGGTTCGACAACGCTTAGCGTTGGAAGTGGAATGCGGAACCAAAACAGGCTTCCTTCGCCACGTTCGGACTCTGCGCCAATTTCGCCGCCCATCGCTTCGACAAGGCGCTTGGCGATGCCCAAGCCAAGGCCTGTGCCGCCGGATACGCGCGAATAGGAGGTGTCGAGCGTCACGAAGTCGTCGAAAATTCGCGCGAGGTTTTCTTCTGTGATGCCGATGCCGCTGTCGATCACGCGAAATTCGAATTCTGTGCTTGAGGGTAGGCGCTCTACTTCAAGTCGGATTACGCCGTGGTGTGTGAATTTGATCGCATTCGAGGTAAGGTTAAGCAAGATTTGGCGGAGCTTAATTTGGTCGCCCAAAACGGTAGCGTCATCGGCGCCAATAATCTCCATTTCAAGCGTGTCGTTGTTGCGCTGGGCTTGACCCTTTTGCGAGTCAAGAAGTTCAGTCAGCAGCGGCGCGAGCGCAAATGGTGTCTGCGTGATTTGAACGGGCCCTGCATCAAGCCGCGAAATGTCGAGCACGTCGTTGACGTGGTGCAGCAATAGATTGCCCGATGTTTCCATGATCCGAAGCAAATAATTCTGCTTTTCGGTCATCTCACTGTCGCGCATGAGGTCAATCGTTCCAAGAATACCGTTAAGTGGTGTTCGCATTTCGTGGCTCATTACGGCCAAGAGATCCGCCTTGGCCTTTTCACCGGCAAGCGCTTCGTCACGGGCACGTAACAGCTCTTCTTCGTTATGAACTTGACGCGAAATGTCTCTTAGGAACGAAACAAAGAGCTGACGGTTTCCTGCTTTTGCTTCTGCAATCGAAAATTCGCAGGGGAAGATTTCGCCGTTTTTGCGAAGTGCCTCAAGCTGGACGTGGCCTCGTCCCACGACCCGTCGTGTATGCTCTTTTTGGTATCGTTTCATCCCAGCCATATGCGCCTTGCGGTATTTGGGCGGTATGATGAGATCGACAATTTGTTGATCCAAGGCCTCATCGCGGGTGTAGCCGAATATCGCTTCTGCGGCGCCATTATATTCGACGATGCGGCCCGCTTCGTCGATCACGATAACGGCATCGAGAGTTGAGCTGACCATCGCTTCCAGACGAGCAGAGTTCTGTCTGTTCTGGGTCGCGTTTTGCTGCGAGACTCGATACAGCTGAAACAAGACCAAGGCCAAGATGATCAAGGCCATGACGAGCGCGATGGTGATCCCAGCAACGCGCGAAAGTGTCAGGAGGACTTCGAGCCTCGTCGCGTCCGAAACTTTTGCAAAATGAGTGATGCCGATCAATGCGACTTCGCGGACAAGCGGGCGGATGCCATCAGCCAATTCATCGAGCTCAACAAGACGCGTTCCAAGCGTTTCATTGTCGAGATCGATAATCGCTGCCGTCTCGTCGAGCAATGTCTGGGCATTATTCAGAGGCGTGCTGAACGCATCATTCTCACGCAATTCGGCATAGATCTTACCTTTGCCGATTGTCGAAACCCGACCGTAGAGAATGTCGAAACGAGTTCTAACTAGCTTGAGGTCAGGTTCGTCTTCCGTCAGGGCATTTTGAGTTGCGACTTTAAAAGAAAGATACTCAACTTCCATCTGTGCAAGTGTCCATTGGACATTGTCTGACGCCGCGACGGTTTGGTTTTGGATCTTGTTGCTAACACTCAGGCCAAGGTAGAGGATCGTGGCCACAGAAATCATAAGAAGAAAACCAAGAGCGCCGGCTTTAGCCCAGCGCCCGTCGATTTTTACATTTAGGTTTTCCTGAGGCATGCGCCCTTGACCCGAAGTTCGCGCTATTGAGTGACCTCGATCTTACTCAATTGCCAGATGCTACGCGAATAATTTATCTCGGACTGGTATTCTGGACCTTCATCAAACGGGAAAACGATCCAAAGCGGTCCTTTGTCGCGGACCGACATCGGTTCGCCAAAGTTGTAATATGCCATGAGCGCCCGAGAGCTCTTGATCTCATTGATCGGGATGTCGATTGCATAGTCATTTATGGCTGTCGCCGTTATTTTACTGCCTTCGGCACCAAGGCTTTCAAGAAAATAGAAAAGTGGTACGCCGGTCAGTTCTTGGACGCCGTCTGTCCATATCGTTGTGGTTGAATAAGTCTCCGATGGCATCGCCGCGAGCATGTCGATATCAAAAACTGCGCTGTCGCCTTGATTTTTCGCGCTTATGGAACCCGTAACCGTTAACACAACCTCCCCTTGAGGCGCGATTAGCTCAGCCGAAAGAGCATGTGTTGTCGCCAACGCGCCAATTACAGCGAAAGTTGATGCGAGCAGGGTAGAGTTCAATCTAGACATTGTATAATTTCCTTCAAACAGCGTCTAAGCGGCAGTTATCGCACCATAACGGCTAGGAGTCATGAAGTCATACGGGTATATTTATATACAAAAGTATATAAGCCGTCGACATAAGATGAAATTATTATACCGTTAGTTGCGTTGGGGTGGCACTGTCTTATGGATAAACAGAACTTAGGTGTAGTTTACTTAGTTCATTCTGCTTTTTTAGGCTGTTCCGAAGGCGATAATTAAACCTAACTGCCATACTTTAGGCCAAATTGGGTGCTAAAAGTGGGCAAGTTCAAGGTTAACTGTTAAAGGTGAAGTAACCATGCGAGTTTTGATTGCAGACGATCACGATCTTGTCCGCGAAACGATTGGCGCGTTCTTGCTTGCAGAAGGTGTTGTTGAGGTAAA
Source organism: uncultured Aestuarium sp. (assembly GCA_964461315.1). GTDB lineage: Bacteria > Pseudomonadota > Alphaproteobacteria > Rhodobacterales > Rhodobacteraceae > Marivivens. Next base: position 2,320 of record CAYWUN010000070.1, on the reverse strand, counting down.
GACCGCGGCAACTCTTGATGAGGCGCTCGAGATCGTTCAGGAAACCGGCTCATTCGACGTAGTTTTGTTGGACTACAACATGCCCGGAATGAAGGGCCTAGACGGTCTTTCGATTATGAAGAAAGCAAATAGTGACCGTCCGGTTGCAATCCTGTCCGGCACGGCCACGCGTGATGTAGCAGACGCGGCCCTAAAGGCGGGCGCCGCTGGTTTTGTTCCCAAAACCCTCTCATCCAAGTCAATGGTCACCGCAATTCGTTTTATGGCTGCGGGCGAGACCTATGCCCCGTTCGGCTTCCTTCAGGAAGCACCGGCGGCCGGCGACGGTCTTTTAACTCGCCGCGAAACCGACGTTCTTCGCGGTATCTGCGATGGCAAATCTAACAAAGAAATCGCGCGCGATCTCGATCTTCAGGAAGTGACTGTAAAGCTTCACGTCAAAACTCTGAGCCGCAAGCTTGATGCGCGCAACCGTACTCAAGCCGCAATGATCGCACGCGACCGTCATTTGGTCTGATCACTCGTCTGAGAAACCGGGCCCTAGGGCTGCAAACAAAGCGCTGCTATCCTCAAGCGGGGTAGCGGCTTTTTTCTGTTTTTTGGGTGCGGTGGCAGAGGACTCAGCCGCTTCCTCGTGCGCAGCTTCTCCCTGGTCCAGTTCAGCGATTTCGGTCAGCTCCTCCAATGGAGCTTGATCGGTTTGAGTATCGAGGGGGAGGTCTTCGGATAGATCTGAGAGATCCGTCCCAGCCCTGAAGCCGTCCGCGGCATCCTCCGTTGGTGCCTCTCCGAATGGATCCCAAGGTTCTTCCTCTTGGTCGATGAATTTGGCTTCAGCTGGGTCAAGTTCAATAGGGTCTGGAAGGGCGTTGAAATCAGGATTTTCAACGCTTGTTTCTACCTCGAGCGTTTCGGCAACGTCCTCGACCATTGCAACGGTGTCAAAGTCAGCGACGCTAGCTGCAAAACTCGGTTCGTCTTCAACAGGTTCATCTTCGGGTTCATCAGCGCCGCCCCCGAATTGCAGCATCATCGCGGCATCGCTCAGATCAAGAGACATCATCGACATCTCTTTCTTCTTCTTTTTAGGCTTTGGTGCCGGTTCCGGTTCGGGCTCGGGCTCGGGAATTGGCTCTGGTTCCGGCTCGGGGATGATCTCGGGCTCGATGGTCGACTCCGGTTCAGGAATTACCACTTCAACAGGGCCAAGCGCCAATAGAGCCAAGATGAAAGCGCGCAAGGCGCGTCTTTCTTTTGCTTTTTTTGACTTAGAATAGAGATCCTCGAGAATTTCGAGAGCTTCCTCGCGATCTTGATCAAGGATGCCATCGAGCAAAATTTCCACCTGTTCCGACAAGGTCTTATGGCGGGGCAGGTGAAGTTCGATCGACATTTTTACCCTCTACTTAAAAGTTGGCACTGAGTTTGCAGTTCCTCCCGTGAAGACATCTGTCCCAACTCGAAACCGGCACTGAAAATGACGACAAGCATCAAAGATAGTTTAGCCGTTCATTCCCAAGCCCTCCATCTGCGCGGGCAGCGGAACAATCTGATTGCATCCAATATCGCGAATGCCGCTACGCCTGGCTTTAAGGCGCGTGATTTCGATTTTGGCGCAGAATTGAACAAGGCCGTGGGCGTGAGCGAGCTTCGCATAAATAACGCACGGCACATGCCAACCACGACTGGAAACACAGGCATCCAGCTAGGCTATCGAAACGCGACCATGCCCTCGCTTGATGGAAACACCGTCGAAATGTCTGTCGAGCAAATGGAGTTCGCTGAAAACACCGTTCGCTATCAGGCCTCGCTCGAGTTTCTCAATCGCCGCATTTCCGGCCTCATGAGCGTCATTCGTGGAGAATAAGGATGGCAGGTAATCTCAACAACGTGTTCGATCTGGCCGCAGGTTCCATGTCCTCGCAGCTGGTGCGCATGAACACGATCGCTTCTAACCTTGCGAACGTCGGCACCGTCGCGAGTACGCCGGAAGAAGCCTACAAAACAATGCGTCCCGTCTTTGAGACAGAGTTCAACAACGCGATGGGATCGCGGGACTTTCTGGCGACGCCGCGCGTGAACGAAATTGTCGCTCTCGATCGTGAGCCAGAGGAACTTTATCGCCCCGAGCACCCTAAGGCCAATGAACAAGGCTTTGTCTACGCGTCGACCGTAAATGTCGAAGAAGAAATGGTCGAAATGATGGAAGCAAGCCGCCAGTACCAAAACACGCTGGAAGCCGTTTCGACCCTTCGGGATCTAATGGCTCGCACTGTGAATATGGGCAAGTGAGGTAGCATCAGATGGTAGAGATCAGCGC
>CAYWUN010000069.1:0-15870 GCA_964461315.1 uncultured Aestuarium sp. | reverse complement strand
GTCCCCGTGAGGTGGCGGTGTAAATAAAAATGCTGTTTGAGAGTCAGTAAATGACATAAAATATTGCGAGGATATCAAACCTGTTGAGCAACCATGTAGCTTGATTGAGACATGGGTGCAGACGATCTCAGTTAGGATGGACCTGGTGGTAGTAATCTGTCATTTGCAGCTCGCTTGCTGCTCCGTGATCAAGTATGACGGTGACCTTGGGATGCATTTGCAGGGCGGACGCCGGACAGGCGGCGCTGACAGGCCCCTCGACCATCGCGGCTACGGCAGCGGCTTTGGCCCTACCGGTCGCCAAAAGTAGACAAGTGCGCGCCTCCAGTATGGTCGCGATACCCATTGTGATCGCTTGGCGTGGGACGTCGTGCTGCGAATTAAAAAACTGCCGGTTGGAGTCGCGTGTGGCTTCTGTCAGAGTCTTAACCCGCGTGCGCGAACCAAGACTGGATGTCGGTTCGTTGAAACCGATATGCCCATTTGCACCTATCCCCAAAAGCTGCAAATCGATCCCACCTGCGTTAGCAATGCAAGCCTCATAGCGTTGCGCCTCAACACAAGGGTCAGAGGCATCGCCGCGCGGCAGATGGGTGGCTTCAGCGCGGATGTCGGTATGCTTGAATAGGGCGTCGAGCATGGTCTGGTGGTAAGAACCAGGATGGTCGGGTGGAAGGCCCACGTACTCATCAAGGTTGAAGGTGCTGATCCCCGCCAAAGAAAACTCGCCCGCATGATTCCGACGCACGAGTTCATTATAGAGCGGCATCATCGTGCCCCCAGTTGCCAAACCTAAAACCGCATTTGGAAGCGTTCGGATTTGCGCCGACACTATATCAGCTGCCCTCAAAGTCACAGCCTGCGCATCTTCCAAAATAAGGATCTTCATTTACTTTCCTCGTCCAGTCGCGCCAACAGCGCCGAAAAGCGGTGCATTTGCCCCAAATCGCGCTGCCCGTAATTAACACCTAAGCACCGGCGTCCACTTCCTTCATCAACCGTTCTGTCGACAGAGCGACGGTATTCAATGCGCCGAGTTCGCCCTTTACAGCCAGCTTGGAATTTGACAGCGAAATCGTATCGACGGCTTCTTGGCTTGGCCAACTTACTGCCCCAATGACATGACAAACGCTGAAAATGGACCCTTGAGAACCTGAAAACGGTGCGTTTACACCGAAATCCCTTCCAAGAATATGTGGCGCCCAACCTTCTTCGACACCAAGGCAACCAAAATGCCTTCCAGACCATGGCGCATAGTCACGGCCACCGTTGGAGTGCCATAGCATTGTCATCGGCATAGCTTTCGTTGCACGAAGTGACAAAAAAAGATCACCTTCAACCGGTCTCGTTACCGCAGTCCAGCCCAGCTCGTGGCCGTAAGCCTCAATTCCGACAACAAAATCTTCATGACACGGGAACCATGGATAGCGCGTGAGATCGGCGGCACCCTTAAGTGCGGGAAAATTTCTAAGGTCGAACGATTGGCCCGGATAACTCAACCCTGAGCGGCCCCGTGTCGGATCAATTTCGACAGGCCAAGGTGGCGTTCGCCATTCGCTTTTCAGCGAGGTGCGAATGATCCCGCCATTTGGAAGCGAAACGTTGGCGTGGTTCGAAAATGGAACGTTGAGAGTCAAACCCGTAAATGTGTGGCGCTGGTAGACAAACGGATGCCCGTCGCGGAGTTCGATTTCCTTGGTGAGTTTTGCTCCGTTCACACTTTTCTTCAGCCGTGCGCACAATCGGTTCATAGTCTGGAAGTCTATGAGCCACTCTGAGTTAGCTGGCCAGCCATGAAGCGGCATATCTTCGGTTTCCTGACCGAAGGGCGCACAAAAGAAGTCCCCCCCAAGTGTCTTGAGATGAGGGGGTGCCCCATCAGGAAACTCTTCTTCAGAGTCCACCCATGGAGCTTTGTGGAGTGGGGAAATTGACTGGCCACCGTCTGTTACGGTGAAGTCGACAATTTGGCCAATCCTTGGATCAAAACGGAGACTGATACCTTCAGCCATCAATTCGATCATTGCGCGAAAACTCCAGAGGTTACGATTTGGCGTCCAATTGTTCCTTGAAGGCCTCGAGCTCATTTGGCGCCATCTTCACTACGTGTTCGGATTGTGGAAACGACCGGTCCTTGACGTCTGAAACAAACTCGCGGAACGCGGCAATTCGTTCATTTTGTAGACGATTATATTCGGAGCGAAAGTTCCGATAAACTTTGGCGTGTCGAGGAATGTGTCCTTCCGTATAGCCTAGGATATCGTTGGAAAAGAGATACTGTGCGTCGCAGCCAGAGCCTGCGCCCATGGACCAAACGAGGATGTTGACACGCTTGGAGATCTCGGTTGCGACTTCTTCGGGCACAACCTCGAGCTCGATTGCGAATGCACCCGCGGATTCATAAGCCTTAACCTCTTGATAGAGCCGCATGGCAGTGTCGGCCGTCTTCCCGACGGCTCGAAAGCCTCCGGTCCACGTGGCGCGGGCTGGAACCAGCCCGACATGTCCTACAATCGGCACGTATTCACGCGCTAGCATCTCGACCGTCGCGAGTGAACCGGAGCAATAAAGCGCATCTGCGCCCCGTTCGAGCGCTTGGTTGCACCACCGAAGGTACGCATCTGGAGAGCCACACTCTGTGTGTGTTTGTCCAGTCATCGAAAAGACAGACGGTGCGGCATTGCGATAATCTGGGTGAAACAAGATTTCGTCCGGAACAGAGGCGATGTCGATCTCGGCCGCTTCGGCAGCGGCTGCTTCTTCCAGGCTGAAATAGCGAAGCATGGTCAGTTGTCTCTGACCCTTACAGGCCTGAAGGTCTGCAACAGTTGGAAGTTTTCTCGTCATCAAGCAGTCCTTGTTCGATGCTTCGTTGCGAAAGCCGACTGAAAGCAATAATATGAGATATTAGATCGCCTTGGAATAAAAAGATTTTTTTGAGGGTACGAAAACTTCACACCTTGAGGCTCGGAACGCGGCGTTGGATACACTTGCGGCCGCATAGCATTGAGCCCAGTAACGTTAACAGTAAAGGGAACCCCTCCCATCGAAAGGATGCATGACAGCAAGGCTTGAAGATATGGTTCTGGTCGTCACAGGGGCGGCCAGCGGCATCGGGCGATCGATTGCCGAACTCGCGGTGGCACGAGGCGTTCGAGGATTTTGTTTAAGTGATATCGATGCGGACGGCCTTAGTGAAACTGCGGAAAGGCTTAAGTGCGACGCCCATGTTGAGACAGTTGTGGCAGATCTGAAAGAGCCGGTGGCAAGTGCTAATATCGCGGATCGAGCTATTGCGCGTTTTGGTCGGATTGATGGGCTCGTGAATGCAGCAGGTGTAACAACGCGAGCGAGTTTTGTGGACGGCACGACAGGCGTCTGGGACGATGTGTTCGCAATAAATGCGCGCTCAACGTTTCTTCTGATGCAACAAGCAATAATGAACATGCTGGAACGTAAGGCTGCGGGCGCTATCGTGAACATCCAATCCATGAACGCGCACTGCGGCCATCCCGACCTCGCCATCTATGCGGCATCAAAAGGTGCGATACAAACGCTGACCAAGAATGCAGCCAACGCGCATTTGGGCGATGGGATCCGGGTGAATGGAATCAACCTTGGCTGGACCCTAACGGACGCAGAAGACCGTCTACAGTCGGAGGTTTTAAAGCAAGGCGATGACTGGGCGGCACGAGCAGGCGCGTCTCTTCCCTTGGGGCGGCTTTTGTCGCCCACTGAGGCATCGCGACTCGCAGTGTACTTGCTGGATCCAATTTCTGCGCCTTTGACCGGAGCTTCCATAGATATGGAGCAATGGATCGCGGGCGCACCTCCCTAAGTTGGTGGCGGTGCAGTACTGGAACGAACCACCAATTCCACAGGCAACGGATCTTCGGTTCGAGGTGAATCAGCCCCTGGAACAAGTCGTGCTAACAGGACCTCTGCGGCTTTGCGACCCAACTTGTGACGATCCTGACGAATGGTTGTCAGTGCTGGGACATAGAACTCGGACATCTCGATGTCGTCGAAACCGACAACGGAGATGTCTTCCGGTACGCGCAAGCCAGCTGCCTGAAGGCCTGAGATTAAACCGAAAGCAACCATGTCGGCCGAACAGAAAACTGCTGTTGGCCGGTCTTCCATCTCCAAAATCTTGGCTGCAGCGTCGTGCCCCGACTCAAGCGAGAAATCACCACGTATGATCCATTCTGGGCGCGCCGGAAGCCCCAACTTTGACCGCTCTGACACCATTCCTTTTCGTCGCGCCGTGGTCAGGACATTTCCTTCCGGCCCTGTTATGTGCGCGATTTTTCGGTGACCCAGCTCATGCAGATGACGAATGGCAAGGCGAGCGCCTTGAGCATTATCACTGGAGATTACAGGAAATGCTTGTCCTTCGACCCATTCGCACAAAAAGACGATGCGCTCACTCATACCAAGGTCGACGCATTCCTGCAGGGCATTCGACGATAGGTGGCCATCCAGAGAAATCGCACCATCAATCCGACCATCAAGGAAGTAGCCGGCAAAAGCCGAGTCTTGGATGGGGTCACTTTCTGTGTCCGTAATCAAGACTGCATAGCCTGAACCGGCAAACTCCTCGCTGATGCCCGCAAGGATTCCCGAATAGAATGGTTTTCCCAGATTAGGCACCAACACGAGCACAGCACTTGCTCGCTGCGTTCGCAGATTTCGCGCGGCTTGATTAACCCGGTATCCGGTTGAGCGAATAGCGACATGCACCACTTTGCGCGTCGGCTCAGAAACGAGGCTCGGATTGGTGAGCACCCGGCTTACAGTCGACGCTGATACTTTTGCGGCTCGGGCAACGTCCTGAATCGTTGCTGTCTTGGTGATCATGGTTTTCCAACATACATCGCAAACAACGGGTTGACTCGAATCTATACTCCTGTCGATCATGAAATCGATTTCATACAATTAAAAGATAAAAAAAATAAAATATGAAATCCATTTCAAGCCGCCAAATGGCGGTGTCTGAAGCCTTAAGTTGATGCTGTGTGGGAGGTGTCGTCAAATGGTACTGCTGCGGTGAACAGAGAGTCGAATTACGATTTTTCAGATGCCCAAGTTGTGGTCATCGGTGCCAGCCGCGGCGGTATTGGCGCTGCGATAGCGCGCGCGTTTCAGGACGCCGGTGCCCACGTCGAAATCACTGGGGCAGAACCAGATTGCTTGCCCGAAGATGCTGAGCGATTTTGCTACACGCGGCTGAATGTTACCGAAGTGGATGCTGTTGCAGCGTTCGCTGAGAAGCGCCCCCGAATCGACGTTCTGGTCAACTGTGCAGCGATTACGAAACGCGGCGCAGAAATGGAGCCATCTTTCTTTTCACATGTACTGGACGTCAATCTCACCGGGTCGTTCCGCTGTGCATTGGCGATGCATCCAAGCCTGTCAGCCGCAGCTGGGAGCGTCATCAATGTTGCCTCTATGTATGCGCGCTTCGGGTCGCCAAGAAACCCCGCCTATGGCGCATCGAAAGCCGGTGTTGAGCAGCTCACTAAGTCGCTTGCAATCGCCTGGGCGGAAGATGGTATTCGCGTAAATGCCATCGCACCAGGGTTCATTGTGACCGAGCAATCGGCGAGGGCGCGGCAAGACCCCGCCTTCACGGCGAAGGTTGAAGAGCGCACGCCGCTATTGCGATGGGGACAGCCAGAAGACATCTCAGGAACGGCACTCTTTCTCGCTTCCAAAGCGGCAGGCTTTATCACCGGCGCATGCATTCCTGTAGACGGAGGGTACTCGGTTGTCTGACAGATCAGGAAGCAAATTCTCCGAGGTCGCCGCCGCCGTTATTGGTACTGGTTTCATTGGAACGGTCCACGTACAGGCTTTGCGCCGCCTCGGCGTGCAAGTGCGCGGCGTGCTTGGCTCATCGGCTGAACGCGGAGCTGAACGCGCTGCAAACATCGGCGTCGCTCACGCCTATGCGTCGCTTGATGAACTTTTGGCCGATGATGCTGTTGACGTTGTCCATGTCACGACACCAAACTACGCTCATTACCCTCAAGTGAAGGCCATTATTGCTGCTGGCAAGCATGTTGTCTGCGAGAAGCCGCTCGCCATGACAAGCGAGCAATCAGCGGAGATGGTCAAACTGGCTAGAGCTTCGGGAAAAATCTGCGCTGTGTGCTACAACATCCGCTTTTACCCACTGAACCAGCAGGCCCATGGCATGGTTCAATCTGGTGAACTTGGGGATGTCCGGTTTGTTTCAGGTCACTATCATCAGGATTGGCTGGCAAAGGACACCGATTGGAACTGGCGACTGCAATCCGAGGTCGGTGGTGCGCTGCGCTCGGTTGGCGATATCGGCACGCATTGGGTGGACCTCACGAGCTTTATTACCGGGATGAAGGTGCAGGCAGTGATGGCCGAACTCGTCACCTTCCTGCCAGAGCGGCAGCGCCCTACGGGGCCGGTTGAAACCTTCTCCAGCGGCGGGGGCGTGGCAGAACCCGTAGCAATCGATACAGATGACGCGTCGATGATCATGCTTCGTTACGAGAATGGATCTCGGGGCGTCATGAGCACCTCTCAGGTTAATGTGGGCCGCAAAAACTCCTTGCAGTGGGATATCGCCGGCAGCGTCAGCAGCGCAGCATGGGATAGCGAGACACCCGACCACTTGTTTATCGGTCACCGCGACGCGCCGAACCAAACACTAATGAGAGATTTTACGCTGATGAACCCAGTTGGCACAGCTGCAGCAATGCTGCCACCGGGACATGTCGAAGGATTTGCCGACAGCTTTTTTAATTTCTTTCGCGCTGTTTATTCAGACGTCGCACGGGGCGCACGCGGCGCGAACAGCACTTGGGCGACCTTTGAAGACGGGCACTATGAGATGTTGTTCTGCGACGCGGTTCTGAAATCTTCGCGCGAGGGCCGCTGGGTAGAATTGGGCGAGATCTGAGGAGAAGACGATGCAACTTGGACTTTTGACGGCTCCATTTGAAGACACCAAGCTGCAAGACGTGGCTGCGTGGGCAGGGGCGAACGGATTTTCCTCGCTGGAGGTTGCGTGCTGGCCTTCGCTTGGTGGCAAAAATCGCCGTTATGCCGGGACAAGCCATATCAATGTCGATGGGCTGAGCGCGGACCAAGGCCAGGATATCATTGGTGGCTTAGCGGAGCATGGTGTGTCGATTTCAGGGCTGGGCTATTACCCCAACCCGCTTCACCCGGATGAAGCCCATCGCGAGGATGTCATCGGGCATCTCAAGAAAGTCATTACCGGAGCCAGCTCCATGGGGTTATCCATCGTCAATACATTCGTTGGCGGCGACCGGACGCTGAACGTCGATGAGAACTGGAGTCGTGCCCGGGAGATCTTCGCACCTATCGTCGCGCATGCAAAGGATTCAGGAGTACAGCTCTGCTTCGAAAACTGCCCGATGATCTTTAGCTATGACGAATGGCCCGGCGGCCATAACATCGCCTATTCGCCTATGATCTGGCGCCGGATTTTCGAAGAATGGGGCGATGCGGTCGGTATGAACTTCGACCCCTCGCATCTGATCCTGCAATTCATCGACCAAAACCGGTTCATCAAGGAGTTCGGGCCGCACATGGCCCATGTACACGCGAAAGATTTGATGATCGACCGCGACGGGCTCTATGAGCGTGGGATTCTGTCAGCCGGCATGGGCTGGCAAGTACCGAGGCTTTGCGGGCTCGGCGATGTCGTTTGGCCTGACTTTTTCTCCAGCCTCTATCGCGTGGGCTATGATGGTCCAATTATCATCGAACACGAAGACAGGCTCTTCGAGGGCACCGACGAAAAGATAAAGCGGGGCTTTCTCTTGGCACGCGACGTTCTGCAACCATTCATCAAATAGAAGGGCAAAAATGCCCCGTATCATCCAAATTCTAAAACTAGGAGGTATATCCAAATGAAGAGACTACTACTCGGAGCTACGGCACTCGCGGTTGCCACCTCAATGGGGACCGCTTCCTTTGCGGATGCGCACAAAAGCTATACCATCGGCATATCGAATACCGTTCAGGGCAACGGATGGCGTGAGCAGATGATTTGCGCCATGCGGGCTCAGGCACTGGTGGAAGGGGACGTGGGCAACATCATCGTCGCTCATCGTAATACCGACAGCGCTGGACAACTTGAAGACTTGAACAACCTTATCGAGGCCGGTGTCGACGCTATTGTGCTGAACCCATCGAACCCCGATGCGCTGAACTCCGCTCTTGAGGCGGCAATGGCGCAGGATATCGTGGTCGTTGCGGTTGACGCCGGCGTCACTGCTGAGGGGGCATACATCCTGTCCAACAACCAGGAACAGTATGCCTACCTCGGTGCTAGATGGCTGTTCGAACAGGTTGGTGGATCTGGCGACATCGTCTACATGCGTGGCATTGCAGGCGTGTCGGCTGACACGGATCGTGACAACGGTTTCAAACGAGCCCTTGAAGAGTTCCCGGACATCAACGTTGTGCACGAGGTCTTCACTGGCTGGCAGCAGGATCAGGGCAAGCAGCAGATGTTCGACTTCCTCGCCACCGGCATTCCTTTTGACGGCGTATGGACCAGCGGCATCGACAACGTAATCGTGGATGCATTTGTCGAATCCGGTGCACCACTTGTTCCGATCGTTGGCGCGGACAATGCCGGCTTCGTTCAATACCTGACCGAGGTCAACGGTCTCGTTGGTGCCGCGGTGACAAACCCAGGCTCTGTTGGTGGTGCGGGCATCGCGCTGGCTGTTGACATCCTGAATGGCGAAGCTCCCGCCGAGACAACGGTCCTTGTTGATCCAGTGCTTTGGGAGAATGTAACCGATGCTGGCAAGGCCACCATCACGGCCGCACAGAACCCAAACCTGGATCCTGAATGGCCGGTTTCGGTGACGGTGCCTGGCTGGACCGATTACACGATGGAACAGATCATCGCCTGCGAAGGTCCCAGTGGCAGCTGATTATTCTGACGAAAAAGATCCTCGCCTCCAAAAAGGGGCGGGGATCCAGCAAAGAACTAATCAATATCTAAAAACACATGAGTGACACAGTCCTTCTCGACGCATCCGGCATTGCCAAGAGCTTCGGCGCAGTTCATGCACTTACCGATGCGCGACTGCGTGTGAAGGCTGGCGAGGTTGTTGCTCTAATGGGAGCGAACGGTGCCGGCAAATCGACATTTATCAAGATTATCACTGGTGCTATTAAGCCCGGCAGCGGCCGGGTTATGATCCGTGGTGAGGAGGTTCGGGTTGGAAGTCCTGCTATAGCCAGGAAATCTGGCCTGGTTCCCGTCTATCAGGAACCGTCGTTGATCCCCGATCTAGACATAACTGATAACCTTCGTCTGAGCGACACACCAAAAGAACCGTTTTGGAAGTGGGTCGAGGAGCTTGGAATCACAGATCTAAACATGTCCGACACCATCGGCGAACTACCGTTGGCTACGCTGCGCATTCTCGACCTCGCGCGGGCCTTGGCCGCTGAGCCAGATGTCCTCCTGCTCGACGAAATGACGGCTGCGCTCCCGACCGACTTGGTTGAGCGCGTATTGAAGGTCGTACGCCAGCAAGCAAACGAAGGTATGGGCGTCATCTATGTCTCCCATCGTTTCAACGAAATATTGGAGCTTTGTGACACGGCTAGCGTTCTGCGCGATGGAGAGACCGTCGGCGATCTGACCATTGAAGCGGGCGTTGAGGAGCGCGCAGTCGAACTAATGCTCGGTCAGAAAATCGAGTTGGGGGAGCGGAAGATCGCAAAGGGTTTGCGGGCCCATTCTGGCGATCCCCGGGTCAGAGTCAGAAATCTTGCGATTGCCCCAAAGGTAACCGGCATCGAATTTGATCTCTACCCCGGTGAAGTTTTGGGCGTCGTGGCGCTCGAGGGGCAAGGCCAGGACGAGCTCTTCGAGATTCTTGCGGGCTTCTATCCACCAACGGCCGGCTTGATCGAAGTGAACGGCAAGTCGATGAGCTTCAAGCACCCTGCGGACGCCATTGCAGCGGGATTGACGCTTGTCCCCGGCAACCGTACGGACGCGCTTTTAGCACAGCGTTCGGTCAGAGAGAACATTGCCCTACCATTCTCGGCCCGTCTGCCGACATGGGGCGCTCTCAAACTCCGCCATGAGAGGGAAAGGGTGCAGTTTGCTATCGACAAGCTGCAGATTGACACACGCGCTAAAGGCGAAGTTCAGCGGCTTTCGGGTGGCAATCAGCAGAAGGTGACAATTGGGCGTTGGCTGGCGACCGGTGTGGAAACGCTTCTGCTCTTTGATCCAACGCGCGGCATCGATGTGCGGACCAAACGACAGATTTATCCACTTGTGCGTGAGCTTGCAGCCAAAGGGGCCTCGGTTCTTTTCTATACGTCTGAACTCAACGAGGTGTCGCTGGCTTGTGACCGTGCGATCGTGATTTTCAATGGCCAGATCGTTGAAGTAATCGACGCGAAAGACGCGGACGAACAAACGCTCATGCGTGCCGCCTACGGCCTCACATCACGGGAGAGTGTGGCGTGAGTGACATCATTAGAAAGAATGCTTGGGTAGCTGGACTGGCTGCGCTGCTTGCTGTGCTTTTGGTCGGGACCAAGCTTATCCAGCCCACGTTTGGCGTATCAGGCCTTGAGAGCATTGCAAGATCTGCGCTGCCATTCGCATTCGCAACTGCTGGCATGGCAGTTGTGGTCATTGTTGGGGGGATAGACTTGTCTGTCGCATCGATGATGGCGGTATGTGCCGTGGCGGCGGCAGTGTTGATGGAGCGTATGGCTGGCGTGCCGGCGTTCCTGATTGTGCTCGCTCTTGGGCTGGTGATGGGATTGCTAAACGGCGCTCTCATCGTTTTGACCCGGGTGCCCGACATTGTTGTGACACTGGCAATGCTCTTCGTCTGGGAAGGCGTCGCACTTTTAATTCTCGAAACACCGGGCGGAGCGGCCTCTGATTGGCTGAAGCAGAGCATCCGCGGAAGCTTCCTGGTCCCCGGGATCCCGAACGCCTTGGTTGTGACGATCATATGCGTCGCGGTCGTCTGGTTGCCCATTCGCCGCTCTAAGTTAGGGCTTTCGATCTATGCCACGGGCTCGGATGAGCTAGCTGCCTTTCGCTCCGGAGTTTCAATCGGGCGCACAAAGATCCTCGCTTACAGCCTTTGTGGGGTCTTCTGTGCTTTCGGTGGTCTTAGCCTGGCTGCCTTAACGGGCATCGGCGAACCCGTCCCCGGGCCATATCTGCTGGCATCCGTCGCGGCCGTTGTCCTTGGAGGCGTCGTCCTTGGTGGCGGTCGGGGCGGCCTGTTAGGGCCGTTAATCGCTGTTTACATCCTTAGGATCATTCGGACGATCCTAACACTGCTTGCAGTTGATCCTAACGTTACAACAATTATTGAAGGCATAATCATGGTCGGCGTTGTCATGCTGGGCACGGCCGCAATGATGCGAGGAGCCCAAAGATGAGCCTTGCTTCAAACGATTCTGCAATGGTGCGTGTAGGACGCTACTTAAAAGACAACCCGGTTGTTCCGTTGCTGCTCTTTCTTTTGCTTCTTATAGCGTTTTTGGAGGTAATGCGTCCGGGGATTGTTACCCCGTACCGCGCAGGTCGGGATGGCATTGTTTCGATGTTCTGGGTCGGAAATCTGATAAAGTTTGCCATTCCGTTGGCCATGCTCGCAGCGTGTCAGGTGCTGACCATGTTGACCGCTGGCATCGATCTTTCCACCGGCATAGTTGCAACCGTTGCCGCCTTCGTCTGCGCGACGTTGAGTTCGATTTGGGGCGTCGCGCCTGCGATATTAATCGCGCTTTTAGCCGGTCTTCTCGTCGGTCTCGTCAATGGCTTTGGGGTCGGTATCGTTCGAGTCCATCCCTTGATCATGACGCTTGGCACAGGCCTGATCGCGACAGGCTGTCTGCAAGTCTATCAGCGATTGGTTATCAACGCTGGTTCGGAGATCCCTGTGTTCCTTGCTTGGCTGGGCACCGGTCAGACCCTTGGCTTGCCCAACGGTCTCTTTCTTTTCATTCCCTTCGCGCTGTTTATACTGTGGCTGATGGGTTTCACAGGCTTCGGGCGACTTCTCTTCGCGCTAGGCTCAAACGAGAAGGCCACCAAACTCTCTGGGGTCCGGGCCTGGCAAGTTTACCTCGCGCTCTACGTGCTCTCAGGCCTGATCGCAGCGCTAGCCGGATTGCTCTATCTTGGTATGATCCGCCAGACATCGCTGAGCTTAGCTAACCCGCTCCTTCTACCGTCAGTGGCGGCGGCGGTGATAGGCGGAACGTCAATCTTTGGAGGCCGGGGAAGCTTCGCCGGCGCCATCGTCGGGGCGTTGATCATTCGGGTGCTGGATACGATGCTGACCCTGATGCAAATGCCAGAAGGCGCCCGAACGGCCCTTTTCGGCGCCATCATTCTCGCCGTCACAGCGATCTACGTCCGGCTGACAGACACCAGATAGGAGAAACGTATCATGTCCAAGTTCCGCGTCGTAGGCATCAGTTTCGACCATATGCACATGGGCGACCTTTTGCGAATGGTGCATGAGCATCCCGGAGCAGAGATTACGGCAATCTTCGATCCTGATCGGCAGAAGATGACGTCGGCCGTTGAGACCTTTGGTATTCCTCAGGATCGCGTCTTCACGGATTTCGACGCCTGCATGTCAGCGGGCCCTTATGACATGGCACTTCTCTGTGCCGCGACAGCCAAACATGCCGAATACACCGAACGCCTAGCGCCGCATGATCTTCATATCTTCGTGGAGAAGCCGTTCGCGGCCTCGATTGATGACGCACGGAGAATGATCACGGCGATCGAAGGCACCAGTAAACAGATGGTCATCAACTGGCCTCTACGTTGGGTTGAAAGCCATGTGACCGCGAAGCGGTTGATCGATGAGGGGATGATCGGTGAGCTGATCGAAGTTCATTTCTACGATGGCAACCGTGGCCCACTCTTCCACCTCGCCGACAAAGTCGAAGTCACTCCCGAAGAGGTTGAGCGCCAGAAGACGTCATCGTGGTGGTACAAGAAGGCTTCAGGTGGTGGCTCGTTGCTCGATTATCTTGGATACGGGGCGACGTTGGGCACTTGGTTCATGAATGGCGAGGCGCCCTTGGAGGTAACCTGCACCGTCGACGAGGCATCGGGCATTGAGGTTGATCAACATGCAATCGCCGTCTGTCGCTATAAACGTGGGCTCTCCAAGCTGGAAACCCGCTGGGGCACGTTCACTGATCCCTGGAAGATCCAGCCCCAACCAACCTGCGGCTTCACCTTCGTGGGCACTGATGGCACGATCTCCTCCCCGGACTACGCTTCTCACGTGACGGTTCAGACGCGCTCCAACCCTGAACGGCACGAAATCCCGGTGGACCCTTTGCCAGAGGGAGAACGCAATGCGATCGAATACGTCGTGGGTCGCCTTCAGGCAGGCAACCCAATCGAGGGTCCACTGGATCCGGCGCTTTGCCTGACTGCCCAGCGGATTGTGGATACTGCGGCTCGCTCGGCGGCTGAGAAGAAGACCCTGGAGTTGATCCATTGAGTAAGGATGCCGCGACAACCGATACCTATGCCCTGAGGTCGGATACATTGTCCGAGATGGATCCATCGGACGTCTCATATCGCCCACCAGCGCCCAAGTCGTACCGTCCTAAAATCGGCATGATTGGCACAGGCGGTATCTCGAACAGTCACCTTGATGCATATCGAACGGCAGGGTGGGAAGTCGCAGCGCTTTGGAATCGGACCGCCTCAAAGGCAGTGAAAAAGGCAAAAGAGTTCTACCCGACGGCACGGGTCGCTACGGATTGGCGGGAGATACTCGCCGACAACAGCATCGAAATCGTTGATATCACGCTTCCAACCGAGCACCGGGCCGCATTTATTGTTGAAGCATTGAAGGCTGGTAAACACGTCCTGAGCCAGAAGCCCTTTGTTGAGGATCTCGATATTGGCGAAAAGTTGGTTGATCTCGCAGACGCAAACGGTGTCCATCTTGTCGTGAACCAGAACGGTCGATGGTCGCCGCATATGGCCTGGATGCGAAACTCTGTTCGAGCCGGGCATATCGGCGACTTAATCTCCGCACATTTCTCTCTCCACTGGAACCATGGATGGACCGCCGGCACTCTATTCGATGAGATCGATGATCTCGTTCTCTATGACTTTGGTATTCACTGGTTCGATTTCCTGTCTTCGCTTGTAGGCGATCGCGTGAAATCAGTGTTCGCATCGGCCTCCTATGCCCAGGGTCAAACCAACAAGGTTCCGCTCATGGCTCAGTCGCTGGTCAGCTTCGATAGGGGGCAGGCGAGCCTAATCTTTGATGGAGGAATGCGCCACGGACCCCGCGATACGACGTACCTCGGCGGGACTGCAGGCAGCATTACGTCTGATGGACCGGACCTCGGCAACCAATCCGTTACACTGATAACCTCGGAGGGCATCGCTCGACCTGCTCTCGAAGGTCAGTGGTTCAACGACGGGTTTCGCGGTGCGATGGGGGAACTCCTGTGTGCGATAGAGGAGGATCGCACACCAGAAAATTCTGCCCGTGAGAACTTGAAGTCGCTCGCTTTGACTTTTGCTGCAATCCGCTCTCGAAGAACTGGTCGGGAGATAGCCGTTGGTGACGTGCGACGGCTCGCTGATTGATGGTCGCCAAGAAAAAACTGATGATTGAAAGGATGTTATCATGATCCGAGCACTCGTAATTGGTCTTGGCAACATGGGACAGAGCCATGCATTGGCACTTCACAAACTCGACGGCGTTGAAATCATCGGATTGGTGAACCGATCGAAGCGCCCTCTACGTGAAGAACTTTTAGAGTATCCGTATCTGGATTCCGTTGAAGATGGTTTGGCCCTTAAGCCCGATCTTGTTATTATCGCAACATATTCCGACAGTCATGCAGAGTTGGCCATTCGCGCCATCGAAGCAGGCGCCCACGTCTTCGTCGAAAAGCCGCTCGCAACCACAGTCGCGGATGCTGAAAAGGTGATTGAGACAGCAACGCGGCTGAACCGAAAGCTCGTAGTGGGGTATATCCTACGACATCACCCATCGTGGCAAAGAATGGTGGAGGAAGCGCGCAAACTGGGCGGGCCATATGTGTTTCGCATGAACCTCAATCAGCAATCTTCTGGCCCAGAATGGGAGACGCACAAAGCTCTCATGCAGACGACATCGCCGCTTGTTGATTGCGGGGTACATTACGTAGACGTTATGTGCCAGGTGACAGATGCTAAACCCGTACGTGTACAGGCAATGGGTCTCCGGCTCAGCGATGAGATCGCAGAGGACATGTATAATTATGGCCAGCTACAGGTGTTCTTCGACGATGGATCGGTGGGTTGGTACGAGGCTGGCTGGGGTCCGATGATGTCCGAAACGGCGTTCTTCGTAAAGGACATCGTAAGCCCAAATGGCTCGGTATCTATAACCGATGTCGAAAAGGGTTCGTCATCGGATATCGATGGGCACACGGCTGTTGGCAGATTGCTGTTACATCATCGAGATGGTGATGAATTGATTGACCTGCCCGATGAGCCAGGACATCAGGAACTCTGTAATAGCGAGCAAGCCTACGTCCTTAGCGCGATAACAGAGAACTTAGATCTTTCGCGCCACGCTCGGGACGTCGTACAGTCACTTGCAATATGTATCGCAGCAGATCAAAGCATACGGGAGAGAGCAGCGGTCATGATTGATAAGGTTAGGCCTGCATAAGTTCTGCTTATTCAGAATTTGTTTTGACATTTGAACAGCCTCATCTGACTGGGCCAAGTTGATTGTGAGTGCATGATTGGCCTCTGATCCATGGTTATTATGGCTTCTGGTGTCGGTGGGCGTTTAAGGCGAA
>CAYWUN010000068.1:2805-16018 GCA_964461315.1 uncultured Aestuarium sp. | reverse complement strand
ATCGCCTTCCCGCTCAAGATGGCAAAAATGGATCAGGCAGAAATCAACAAGCGCGTCGAGAACGCGGCTTCGGTCCTGAACCTAACAAGCTATCTGGATCGTCGTCCGGGCCAGCTCTCGGGCGGACAGCGCCAGCGCGTCGCAATTGGTCGTGCGATTGTGCGCGAGCCATCGGCATTCCTCTTCGACGAACCGCTTTCGAACCTTGATGCCGCACTTCGCGTCGGTATGCGCATGGAAATCTCCGAGCTTCATAAGAAACTCGCGACAACAATGATCTATGTGACCCACGATCAGGTAGAAGCCATGACTATGGCCGACAAGATCGTCGTACTTCAGGCAGGTGTGATCGAACAGGTTGGCAGCCCGCTAGAGCTCTACCGCGCACCGCGGAACAAATTCGTTGCTGGTTTCATTGGCTCGCCCAAGATGAACTTTATCAATGGCGAATTGGCCAAGAAACACGGCGCCGAGACGATCGGCATCCGCCCCGAACATATCACTGCGTCTGCAACCGAAGGCGCATGGAAAGGCGTTGTCGGCGTTTCCGAGCACCTTGGCTCTGACACGTTCCTACATGTCCACCAAACGGGCCTTGCAGAGACCGTCACTGTGCGTGTAGGCGGCGAATTCGACCTGCATCACGGCGACACGGTTTACCTCACTCCTGAGGAAGACAAGATCCATCGTTTCGACGCAAAAGGACTTCGGATCGAATGAACCGATTGAGTGGCAAAACAGCGCTGATCACCGGCGCGGCGCGCGGGATTGGCCTCGCTTTCGCCAAGGCTTACGTGGCCGAAGGCGCGCGGGTTGCAATTGCCGACATAAATCTCGAGGTAGCCAATCGCGCTGCTGCTGAGATTGGTGAAGCCGCTATGGCAGTACATTGCGATGTCACAAGCAAAGCGAGCATTGATCAGGCTGTCGCTGCGGTCGAGCAAGTCCATGGTGGCATTGATATCCTTGTGAACAATGCTGCTCTTTTCACTGCCGCCCCCATCGTCGAGATTTCAGAGGCTGATTATCAGAAAGTCTTTGGCGTGAATGTCTATGGAACGCTTTTCACGACCCAGGCAGTCGCCAAGGGCATGATCGCGCGGGGCAAAGGCGGTAAGATTATCAACATGGCCTCGCAAGCAGGGCGCCGCGGCGAAAGCCTTGTCGCTGTCTACTGCGCCACCAAGGCAGCTGTGATTAGTCTTACCCAGTCAGCGGGCCTCAACCTGATCAAGCATGGCATTAACGTGAACGCGATCGCACCTGGTGTCGTCGATGGTGAACACTGGGATGGCGTGGACAGCTTTTTCGCCAAATACGAAGGCCTCGCCCCCGGCGAAAAGAAGATTCAAGTGGGCCTTTCGGTTCCTTATGGCCGAATGGGCCGCCCCGAAGACCTCACTGGAATGGCAATTTTTCTAGCAAGCAAAGACGCTGATTACGTGGTCGCTCAGACCTATAACGTAGACGGCGGGAACTGGATGAACTGATGGCACAGAAACTTAACTCTGCCCTTTTGGACCAACTCCCCGAAACCATCGGTACGCCGAGTTATGACCGAAAGTCGCTGACTGCGTCCATCGTTCATGTTGGCGTGGGCAACTTCCATCGCGCGCACATGGCGGTCTATCTCGACAAGCTTTTCGCTCTCGGCGTCGACCACGAATGGGCCATCTGCGGCGCGGGTGTCCGTGGCGGCGACGCAGTCATGCGCGAACGCTTGATTGAACAGGACCTCCTCACAACTGTTGTCGAGCTCGACCCTTCGGGATTAACCGCGCAGGTGACGGGTTCAATGATCGACTTCCTTCCGGTTGACCCCGATGCAATCGTTGCGCGCATGGCCTCTTCCGAAACCAAGATTGTTTCGACAACGATCACCGAAGGCGGATACTATGTGGACGCTCTGACAAACGGTTTCGACGCGGCTCACCAAGATATGGTCCAAGACGCTTCAAACCCTGACGCGCCAAAGACCGTCTTTGGCATGGTAATCAAAGCGTTGCGCCTTCGCCGTAGTGCAGGCATCGCGCCTTTCACCTTTATGTCCTGCGATAACCTTCCAGAAAATGGTCACGTTGCAAAGCAAACCATTGTCGGCCTCGCTGGCCTATCCGATCCAGATTTCGCAGACTGGATTGCAGAAAATGTCGCTTTCCCGAACTCGATGGTGGACTGCATCACCCCCGCGACATCTGACCGTGAACGTGAGTTGACCAAAGACAAATTCGGCATCATCGACAGTGCTCCTGTCGTCTGCGAGCCGTTCCGTCAGTGGGTTCTGGAAGACAATTTCCCCACCGGCCGCCCTGCCCTCGAAAAAGTCGGCGCAGAGTTCGTGGCAGATGTTTCGAAGTACGAGTTGATGAAGCTTCGTATTCTCAACGGTGGTCACGCTGCAATCGCTTACCCTTCTGCCCTCATCGGTCATCACTTTGTGCACGACGCGATGGCAGACCCCTTGATCCGCAACTGGCTCGATGCACTTGAGCGCCGCGAGATCATGACGACCCTCGAACCCATCGAAGGCGTGGACTACGATGCCTATCGCGAGAAGATCATCGAACGCTTCTCAAACCCCGAAGTCGGCGATACGATCCCGCGTCTCTGCCTCGATGGCTCTAACCGCCAGCCCAAGTTCATTTTGCCAACGGCCCGCGATGCGCTGGCCAAGGGCTTTTCAATCGTAGGTCTCGCACTCGAAGTGGCTCTTTGGTGCCGCTACTGTGCTGGCACGGATGAAGCCGGCAACCCAATCGCGCCGAATGACGACAATCACGAAGAACTTAAACGTCGCGCTCTCGAAGCCAAAGACCGCCCGAATGCTTTCCTTGAGAATGTCTCGGTATTTGGTGATCTCTCGGATAACGACACCTTTGCCAAAGCTTTCGCGGAGAACCTCCAAAATCTCTGGAGGGATGGGGTGAAAAAAGTTCTGACCGACTATGTTACGGCATAAGGAAAGGCGGCCCTTGAGCCGCCTTTTTCATTTCCAGCTGCCGCTACTGCACAAACGACAAGAGTTCCTCAACGCGTGCCCTTCCGAGGTCAACACGGCAGGATGCAATCCCGATCCCCGTTCCAGAACCTCCACCAAAGGTCGCGCCGACATAGTCACAATGACTATCTCTGTATGCGGACCAAGCTGATTGCGAAGCGCTGAGCGCGGGGACAACAACTTCGCGCCCAGTAACCTCGTCCAGTTCTTGCGCAGAGGTCGTCGCGAAGCCGAGCGCTAGTTCGAGGGTTTGATCAACAGTGGCGAGCATTTCGTTTACACATTCACCAATTTCCACTTGGCTAGAGGCATCCACCCCACACTCAAAGGTTGGATCTGCAAATGCGCACATTGGCACAAGCACGGAACCAGTTACGAAACTTAGGATGCTCAGGCGCATGACGAGAAACCTTTCAAAACACGCGAATACATAATCCATATTGCGGCTAGGCGCTTCAAAGTCACCGATTTTCTAGTCTTGAAGCAAGATTTCAGGCAAGGTTGCGATTGAATGAGAGATTGCCTTGGAGCCGAAAATGCCTCACGCCCAAATTCCAAAAGCCTTGATCGCACTCACAATTTGCCTTGGGTCTTCGGCTAATGCTGCGAGCTTTGATTGCGGCAAGGCTTCAACTCCCACAGAAATCGCAATTTGTGACGACCCCGAAATCTCTGCAATGGATGAACTGATGGGCGCAACTTACAAGCGCTCGTTTGAATTCGTTGAATGGTTGACGAAAACCCAGATCAAGGAAAGCCAGAGAGCGTGGATTGCGCAGCGCGATACATGCCTAGATGATCCTGATTGCATCTACAGCCAAT
Source organism: uncultured Aestuarium sp. (assembly GCA_964461315.1). Classification (GTDB taxonomy): domain Bacteria; phylum Pseudomonadota; class Alphaproteobacteria; order Rhodobacterales; family Rhodobacteraceae; genus Marivivens. Next base: position 12,198 of record CAYWUN010000068.1, on the reverse strand, counting down.
ACTCCGACCGGATCAGCGAGCTTGCAGAGAGCGTGATCAAATTTGATGCACAAAACTCGATAACGTCCTACATCTATCTCGGAGAGCCAAGTGGCAGCACCTGTACCGAGGGCACACTGAGCGATTTTGGGCAATGCGTTGAACTTTTCCCAGGAGGCGCAACCTTCCGAGGCTTTGGCACAGCTGGCAAATTGGCGTTCTCGTATTTTTACATCGGCGGGAACGGTCATATGTGTTCAATCTCAGGAACAGCAGAACGATCGGGAAAAGCATGGAATTTTGCGGACGCCGATTCGACTTGTCGTCTATCGATCGAAATTGATGCAGAAGGTATCGCTCTAAACCCGACAGAAGACTGCAATTATTACTGCGGAATGCGCGCCCAAGGGGCGATGAGCGAGGTCATAAAGTTCTAGAAGCTGCAAGCCCCACAGGGGGCATAAGTGAAGTCTAGCAAAGCTGGAACCATGGTGCGGGCGGTGGGACTCGAACCCACACGGGGCTACGCCCCAACAGATTTTAAGTCTGGTATGTCTACCATTCCATCACGCCCGCGCCGATGGTGATCACTCCATACCCGCCCTTGAGAAGAGGGGCAATTCCCAATCCGAAATTTCTAACCAAGCGCCGCAGTGGAGAGGTTTTCTTCTTTCACGGCCTGCATCGCAACATAGGTCGAAGTATGGGCCACGTTAGGAAGCAGAGAAATCTTCTCAGCAAGGACAGAACGATATCCCGCCATCCCCGAGGTTCGCACCTTTAACAGATAGTCGAACGATCCAGCGATCATGTGGCACTGTTCAATTTCCGGAATACGAAGGCAGGCCTCGTTAAACGCTGATAGCGCCTTTTCACGGGTGTCACTCAGCCGGACCTCGACAAAAGCAACGTGATCTCGTCCAAGACGGATCGGGTCGAATAGCGCGCGATAACCAAGGATCACGCCGCTCTCTTCTAGTCGCTTCAAGCGAGCCTGCGTTGGTGATTTTGACAGGCCAATGCGCTGCGCTAGTTCTGTGACAGAAATACGCCCCTCTACAGCGATTACATCGAGAATCTTCCGATCGAACTGATCCAAGCTATCCATTCGAATTTCCCGCGATTTCATTAATTTTCAGATTAAATGAATACCACACCAAAATCCTTAAGGCAATTCGACCTATTTATCGAGGATATTATGGGTAAAATGCTCTGGAGTTCCTTATGCCTCGCGATTTTACCCAAGACCTTTCGTCAAAGATCGACAGCCATACCTATGAAGATCAGCACAAGACTCTCGCGCGCTTGATCGAAGAAGCTGCGCTGTCAGACAGCGCTAGACTTGAGATAGTCGAACGTGCTGCAAAACTCGTCCGCGACATTCGCGACACGAGCGATCCCGGCCTGATGGAAATCTTCCTCGCGGAATATGGTCTTTCCACGGATGAAGGGATTGCACTCATGTGCCTTGCCGAGGCTCTACTTCGCGTTCCCGATCCAGAGACCATTGATATTTTGATCGAAGATAAAATAGCCCCCTCAGACTGGAGCCGCCACCTTGGGCATTCTGCATCGCCGCTTGTCAATGCTTCGACATGGGCACTTCTTCTGACTGGACGCGTGCTTGACGAAGGCAAGCCAGGCATTTCGAAGACTTTGCGTGGCGCAATCAAACGACTTGGCGAGCCGGTGATCCGTTCAGCTGTGGCACGCGCGATGCGCGAAATGGGACGCCAGTTTGTGCTCGGTGAAACCATTGAAAAGGCTATGCTTCGTGCAGAACGCATGCAGTCCAAGGGGTTCACCTATTCCTATGACATGCTGGGAGAAGCTGCTCGCACCGACAAAGATGCGCGCACGTATCAGCTGGCTTATTCTCGCGCAATTTCGACAATTGCCGCCCACTGCAACAGCGAACATGTTCGTGAAAATCCAGGAATTTCAGTCAAACTTTCCGCCCTTCATCCCCGCTATGAAGTCGCGCAGCGCGACAGGGTGATGAATGAACTCGTGCCCCGCGTTCGCGCCCTTGCGCAACTCGCGCGGGCTGCTGGCATGGGCTTTAACATCGACGCTGAAGAAGCTGACCGCCTAAGTCTTTCTCTCGAAGTGATCGAGTCAGTATTGAGTGATCCCTCACTTGCAGGATGGGAGGGTTTTGGAGTCGTCGTACAGGCTTATGGTCAGCGGGCGGGACACACCATCGACTGGCTCCACGCGCTTGCCGAACGACTAGACCGCAAGATCATGATACGCCTCGTCAAAGGGGCCTATTGGGATGCAGAGATAAAGCGCGCGCAGGTCGAAGGCATGTCCGGCTTCCCTGTTTTCACCAACAAAGCCGCCACAGACATCAGCTACATTGCAAATGCACGCAAACTGCTCGGGGTGACTGATCGCATCTACCCACAGTTTGCGACCCACAATGCTCATACCGTTGCTGCAATTCTGAAGATCGCAGAGCAGGAAGTCGTCACCAAGGAGCAATTTGAATTCCAGAGACTACATGGCATGGGCGAGACACTGCATACGTTGGTCTTAAACGAAGATAAAACCGCCTGCCGTATCTATGCACCTGTTGGTGCACACGAAGACCTTCTTGCCTATCTCGTGCGCCGACTGTTGGAAAATGGCGCGAACTCATCTTTTGTGAACCAGATCGTAGACCAATCGGTTCCAGCCGAAGTTGTCGCAGCTTGTCCGTTTGAAAAAGTCACCCTCGCACATCCGATATCGACCGGCGAGGCACTCTTTGCGCCCAAGCGCCAAAACTCCAAAGGTTGGGATATCACCCATATCCCCACCCTTAACGCGATTGAAAAGAAACGTGCGCAATTTGAGGCAGAGCCGTTTTCCGCAGGTCCGGTGCTTGCGACACCTTCGGACAGGGCACAGGCGCAGCCTGTTTTCAATCCAGCCAAAGGAGACCTCATCGGCAATGTGAGCAGCGCTTCAAGAAATGACTGCACCGCTGCACATGAGGCAGCGCGCGTATGGGATGCCCCCAAAGCAGAGCGGCAGACGGTTCTTAATCGCGCTGCCGATCTCTACGAGGCGAATGCGGAAATGCTCTTCGCGCTTTTGGCCCGCGAAGCAGGCAAAACTCTCGCCGATGCTGTCGGCGAAGTTCGAGAAGCAGTCGACTTCCTGAGATACTATGCAGCTGAGATCCCAGATGGGGATGCACGCGGCAATTGGGTGTGCATCTCTCCATGGAATTTCCCGCTTGCGATTTTCACGGGTCAGATCGCGGCGGCACTTGCGACTGGGAATGCTGTGCTCGCCAAACCAGCAGGCCAGACGCCTCTCATCGCTTTCGAAGCTGTAAAGCTATTGCTTGAAGCGGGCGTGCCACACAGCGCCCTGCAACTTCTCCCAGGCGAAGGCGATGTCGGGGCAGCTTTGGTTTCCGACAGCCGAGTGAAAGGCGTCGCATTTACCGGATCAACGGCTACGGCTCTCAAAATCCGAGCGAGTATGGCGGAACACTGTGTTTCGGGTACGCCGCTTATCGCGGAAACGGGTGGCTTGAACGCCATGATCGTAGACTCTACCGCGCTTCCGGAACACGCCGTACGTGACGTACTTTTGTCTTCCTTCCGTTCTGCGGGTCAGCGGTGCTCGGCCCTACGGTGCCTCTATGTTCAGGAGGATATTGCGCCCAAGGTATTGAAAATGCTCAAAGGTGCAATGAACGAGCTGACCATTGGCGATCCAATACTGCTTTCAACGGACGTAGGTCCCGTCATCGACATAGCTGCGCAATCAAACATTGCCGAGCACATCGCAACGGCTCGCTCTGAGGGCCGCATTCTTCACGAACTTCAAGCTCCAACAAATGGCACTTTTATCGCACCAACCGTCATTCAAGTTCAAAGCATCCGCGATCTAGAACGTGAAATCTTCGGCCCTGTCCTACACTTGGCAACGTTTAAAGCAGACCAAATTGAACAAGTCATCGAAGACATCAATGCCACTGGTTATGGCCTTACATTCGGGCTCCACACCCGTATCGATAGCCGCGTCGAAGAAATCGTAAGCAAAGTGAACTGCGGCAATATCTATGTGAACCGCAATCAAATTGGTGCCGTTGTCGGCAGCCAACCCTTTGGCGGAGAAGGACTTTCGGGCACAGGACCAAAAGCTGGCGGTCCGCACTATCTTGCGCGATTTATTGAGCCGAAAGCAAATCCGACAAAGGAAAACTGGAGCAATCAGGGCGACGTGAACGAACTAGAACGAGCACTTCAAAATCAATCGTTGCCCGTGCCAGTGAACATTACCAGCCTTCCGGGTCCAACCGGCGAGTCTAATCGCCTGAGCGAAGTTCCACGCACTGGCGTCGTTTGCCTTGGCCCAACACCGCAAGCAGTCGAAGCCCAGGTCGCCGCAGTAGAAAGGCTCGGCGGCATAGCAATCGCCACGAAGGGCATGTTTGATCCCGAACAGATTGCGACCCTGCCAAAGTTGAGCGCGGTAATCTGGTGGGGTGACGAGCCTACGGCAAAAGCGATTGAAGGCGCGCTGGCCATGCGCACGGGACCCATTGTGCCATTAATCCGCGCCCTGCCTGATGCGGGCCACGTTTTGAACGAGAGACACACCTGTATCGATACGACCGCAGCTGGTGGGAACGCAGCGCTTTTGGCAGAAGTGAGCCAATAACCTAGACCAAGAGGGCCAGAGTGCTTAGGTGTAAATATCTAAGCACTCTGGCCCTACTTATGTTTCCGATCCGCGACCACAACCCATCCAGCACAACACCCTTTGTCACTTATTCTCTGATCTCAGCGAATATTGCGATCTTCCTGTATCAGCTCACATTTTACGGCAATGATGCTGGGCTATCGCGATTTTACTGGGACTATGCGCTGATGCCCGCTCGCGTCATGAGCGAGGGCTACTACCAGTCCTTCTTGACGCATATTTTTCTTCATGGGGGGCTATTTCACCTCGCTGGAAATATGTTGTTTCTCTGGATTTTCGGAGACAACCTCGAAGACCAACTTGGCCATTCGCGCTATTTGGGTTTCTATCTGCTCGCAGGTCTTGGTGCGGGGTTCGCTCAATTTATGTTCGAGCCCTACTCTAACGTGCCAATGGTCGGAGCCTCAGGAGCGATTGCGGGTGTTATGGGCGGATACCTTTTATTATTCCCAAAGGCGCGCGTCGACATCCTCTTCATTTTCATTATATTTTTCAAAGTCTTCCCAATCCCAGCTTACATCATGCTAGGAATTTGGTTCATCTTTCAGGTGTTCAATGGACTGGGATCGTTCGGCGCAGACGGAGGTGTCGCCTATTGGGCGCACGCTGGCGGCTTTCTTATCGGCGCCGCAATGATCTTTCCGATTTGGAAAAAGAAAGGCGCGGCAACCTATTGGTCCCGCACCCTTGGTACCCCGCCTCATCCCGAAGCGCGCTATGAGTTCCGCCGCACCTCGATACCGAGAGTGCCGCGCAGACGCCGTTAAGCGCCGCGAACAGCTTTGCAGAACGCTGGGAAAATCGGCTCATTAGCGCAAATGATCTCGCCGTCAGCGAGGATATCCTTGCCAGGTGTGAGCGGCTCGACAAAAGCACCAGCCTCTTTCGCAATGATCAAACCCGCTGCGATGTCCCAGTTCTTTAGACGGCGCTCCCAGAAACCATCGTAGCGACCAGCAGCAACATAGGCGAGGTCAAGCGATACAGCACCATAGCGGCGCACGCCCGAGCATGCCGGCAGCACGCGTGCAAGTTCCTGAAGTGTCTGCGGAAGGTCCGAACGACCAGCAAAGGGCAGACCGGTCGAGAAAAGGCCGTCAATCATGCGGGACCGCGCAGAGACACGCATACGGCTCTCGTTCATCCAAGCACCTTCACCCTTTTCCGCGTAGAACATCTCGTCCTTAACGGGGTCGTAAATGACACCTGCGATCACTTGGCCTTTGTGCTCAAGAGCGATCGAAACAGCCCAATGCGGAAGGCCGTGGAGGAAGTTCGTCGTGCCATCAAGCGGATCGACGATCCAGCGACGGGTCGGATCTTCGCCTTCGGTCTCACCAAATTCTTCACCAACGAAACCATAGCTCGGACGAGCGGCCATAAGCTCTTCACGGATGGTTTGCTCAGCTTGGCGATCCGCGCGAGACACGAAATCACCGGGGCCTTTCGAGCTCACCTGAAGCTGTTCGACTTCGGTGAAATCTTTCAAAAGAGCACGACCAGCCTTGCGGGCGGTCTTCATCATTACGTTGAGGTTTGCGCTGCCAGCCATCGGGGCCTCCGTGTTCGGTCAAGAGGGCCGTATAAGGCGGTAAGGCAAGCGGGGCAAGTGCCCTGATTTCCGGCCCGCGTTAACACTTTATTTGCACTTCCTCCCTATCATGAAAGTTCAGGGGTCGGGAAAGCAATGATTGCCAGTCAGTTAGATAAAATCCGTTATCAAACAAGGTTTGTTGTACACGTCTCGGTCAGGGACATGTTCAAACGTATGACGTCGGCGTCAATGATGCTCGCTGTGTGTTGGTGGGTCGGCGCTACGCAAATCGTGTTGATCTTGATAACAGCGATTCCCCTTTATGAACTCGCTCTTTACCTCCTCGCACGCAAACTGCCGGAACAGGATGACCAGATCAGCCCGTTCTATATATTTTGTGTTTGGCTTGTGAACTGGACATCGACGATCGTCTACCTAACGCCTGCATTCATCCTTGCATCCGAACCCTCGGCGGCGATGCTCTTGGCTGGTTTTTTGTGGCTCTTCGGCGTCTTCGTACATATTTCAAACACCTTCGCCTCGATGCCCTTCTTTAACTGGAGCCTGATGATCCCCTCCTATGGCTCTGCTTTCTATGTGTTCTATCGCGCATCGGGCAACGCCTTCTTACCCTCGAATGAGATCGAGTGGATCGTTACGGGTTCGATGATGGTGGTCTACTTCTTCAACACCTTTGAAACGATGCACAAACAAAAGGACACTCAGCGCGCGCTCAATGCTGCTCGTGAGGAAGCCAACTCCCGCCTCCGAGCGCTTGAATATTTGTCCCAACATGACAGCCTCACGGGTCTTTTGAATCGGCGCGCATTTGACGAGGCTTTGGCCAAACTTCTCGTCAATCGCAATCGAAGCGGCGAAGTCTGCGTCTTTCTCATCGACCTCGACGGGTTTAAGCCCATCAACGACACTTACAGCCACGAAGCTGGGGATCAGGTTCTTCAAACTATCGCCACACGCCTGAAAACTTTCGCTGGAGACAATGCAATCATCGGCCGCTTAGGCGGGGACGAGTTTGTCATCGCGACCCGAACGATCGGGACGGCAACCTCTGCTTTGAGGTTTGCGGAGCAAATGGCCACCGATCTCAGCAAGCCCGTTCCATATTGTGAAAAGGAACTTCAAGTCGGTGCCAGTATTGGGATTGGAATCACAAGCCATGCCCCCAAGACCGTCGAATCCCTTTGTGGTGCGGCCGACCAAGCGATGTATCGGGCCAAGAATACGGCGGGGATCAACGCAGTTCTCTTTGAGAAGGATAAGTTCAAGCCTCGACTAACCTTGGATGATCGTCAAACCCTGATTGAGGCCATGCATTCCGGCGCGCTGTGTCCCTTTTATCAACCTAAAGTCGATCTCATTTCACAGCGCACTGTCGGATTCGAAGCGCTGGCAAGATGGCAACATCCTACGCGTGGACTTGTATCACCCGCGGAATTCCTGCCGATGATCGAAGAGCTTGGTCTTCACGGCGACTTCCTAACCCATATGGCAACCATTGTTTTGGATGACGTCGAAAATATGATCGCAGAAGGGTTAGACCCGGGACAGGTTTCGCTCAATGTCCCGGAGATGGCTCTGGCGACACATTCTGGTCAAAAGGATCTAGAAAATCTATTGGCGGCCCACCCGTCCGCGAGTGCGCATCTCACTCTTGAAATCACCGAAGATGTGTTCATCGCGCGCTCTGCTGAAATCATCCGCGAGAGTATCGCACACTTTCGCCGCAATGGTCTTCGCATTTCGCTCGACGATTTTGGCACCGGTTTTGCTTCGTTCCAACACCTGAGAGAACTGGAGTTTGACGAACTAAAGGTGGATGTGAGTTTTGTTGCGGACCTTGGACTTGAGCCGCAGGTCGAAGTTTTGATAAGCGGCTTTCTCGCAATGGCAGAGGGCCTCGGCGTCAATGTCATCGCAGAAGGTGTCGAAACGGAAGAACAGCACGCCCACCTTCTTCGGCTTGGCTGCAAAACGGCCCAAGGCTACCTTTTTGGCAAAGCCATGCCCACTAGTGAAACGCGAATTCGCCTTTTGACCGAGCAATCTGCGACACATCCTATGCGCCGCGTTGAAGCTTAACCGCCTCCTGACGCGCCAAGCGGATAAAATGTGCCATATAGGGCCGCGTCTTTTCATCGTCCCTTGTTGCTGAGAACATTCGTCGTGTCAGACCCGAGGACGTAATGCGACGGGTAATATAATCTGAGGACTGACGCACCTCGCGCACCACCCAGTCGGGGAGCACTGCAACACCGCGGTTAGAGGCCACGAGCATCAGCACAACTGCGGTAAGCTCGACCTGACGGATTGCGGCAGGTTCGACCCGTGCGGGGCTGAGCAGAAGCTTGTAAATATCAAGACGCGAACGATCTACGGGATAGGTAATCAAGGTTTGACCCCGAAAATCCCCGGCTTCGATCACATCTTTTTCAGCCAGAGCGTTGTGGGACGAGGCTACGAAAACAGGCTCGTAATCAAATAGAGGTGTAAACTCGATGTCGACTTCGTCATCGGGGTCCGATGAAATAACAAGATCGACTTCTTCTCGGCGCAGCGCATTCATCGCATGAAACGACAAACCAAGGCGGATATCTACATCCACCTCTGGCCACGCTTTACGGAATTGCTCGAGGACAGGCAAAAGCCATTCGAAACAGGCATGACATTCAATCGCAATAAAGAGCCGCCCTGCCCGACCCGAGAGCAGCCCCGAAAACTCCGCCTCAAGTTCGGCCATTTGCGGCAAAATGGATTCGGCAGCCGCAAGGAGCTTCATTCCAGCAGCGGAGAGCTTGAGTGGCTTTGAGCGGCGCACAAACAATTCCACCTGCGCCTGCTCTTCGATTCCTTTTATCTGATGGCTCAGAGCAGACTGGGTAATATTAAGCATGTCAGCAGCACGCGCGAGGCCGCCCGTGTCATGGATCGCCTTAATTGTCCGAAGATGTCTGATCTCAATATGCATTGTGAATGAAACTCATGATCGTGGTGAATGTTATGAATTTGTCTCACATGAAGAAGTTTGAGACAAGGGGTGCAACAGATATGCAGGTGATTCAAATGCCACAGCCCAAGATTTCGTTCGAATTTTTCCCTCCCAAGAACCTCGAAGGTTCGTTCCGTCTTTGGGATTGCGTCAACGTGCTTTCCCC
>CAYWUN010000068.1:0-2705 GCA_964461315.1 uncultured Aestuarium sp. | reverse complement strand
TTCCGCATCCGCGTTGGTGCTTATCCTGAAAAGCACCCAGACTCTGCAAGTGCGGCCGCTGACGTTCAATGGCTCAAGCGCAAGATTGACGCTGGTGCGCACAGCGCAATCACTCAGTTTTTCTTTGATGCTGACACTTTCTTCCGCTTCCGCGATGAATGCGTCAAGGCGGGTATCGATGCTCCGATCATCCCTGGCATTCTTCCGATCGAGAATTGGAACGGCGCTCGCAAGTTCGCACAAGCATGTGGCACTCACATCCCGCAGCTTATCAGCGATGCATTTGACAACGCATTGCGCGACGGAACCCAAGACCTCCTTGCGACCGCATTGGCGACGGAGCTTTGTGACAAACTGATCGAAGGCGGCGTGGACCACCTGCACTTCTACACGCTGAACAAGCCTGAATTGACCCGTGATGTCTGCCACGCTCTTGGCATAAAGCCGCGCGTGAGCCTCGAAAACGTCGCGTAAATCAACATCATAGTAAGCGGGGCGGCTAATGGCCGCCCTTTGCTGTTTCATGAACCCTCTCCGAGGGATCGGCTCCGATGACACGTCGGCGACGTCTGATGAATATCTTGCCCCAGCCGCCCCAATTTCCAACCGAAGGCGCCTCTGGATTACGTGGAAAGCGAATGCGCCACCCTTCGGGGAGTGACATACCTGCCTCTTCAAGCCGTTCCAGCATCCAAACCAACGGAATGTTAGAAAGGGGCCGCGAAGCCTCGCGCCCGCCAAGTTGGCCGCCAATATCGCCATGTGTACCGCGAAACCAAACCTGTTCAACCTCGCCCTTGCGCATACCATCGGTCACCCAGAGCTCAGGATCATAGGCGCGCCTCGTCTCATCTAACGCGAGAGCATGATATCCGCGCAGGACATGCGGCCCAATGTTGTGGTCATGAAAGCTTTGCGCGTCCGGAACAAAACGCCAAATGACGGGGATTTTAAGCCCTAGTGCTTTGACAGTGTCCCAAACGCCAATCGCTTCGATCTTGGTCTCGGGATAGCAATAGTGTTCGCGAAATTTGCCGACATGCGGGTTTTCCTGTCCCGCGCGATAGTACCGATACGCGAGTTCTACGTTTCGAGAAGTCGCGTGTTCATTTCGCAAAAGCCCGATGCGACCGATAATCCCAGAAAGCGAACGCACGGCAAAGGCTCCACGAGAATAGCCAATGAGAACAATCCTATCGCCCTCATGATATCGAGACGCGAGAACTCCATATGCGCGCCGAATTTGTTGATTGATACCCTTGCCGGTCATGACGTCATAAGCACTCCGCCAATCACGCCATTGAATCCCTGCTTCGTAGTAAACAGTAACGTTTGTGGTGCGCCCGACTTCGCTCAAAAGCTTGAACGTTTGGCCTGCGTTGGTCTCATATCCGCGTGCTAGGCTCGACATTGTTCCATCAAGGATCACAACGTGCAGCGCAGGTCCCCGTTTTCGCAGAGCACCTTCTTCGTGACGCGGCCTTCGTCGGAATACAGAGAGCAGCCAATCAGAAAATGCCACGCTCGCCTCTGTTTCGCTGCTGATTATTAAGTTTCAACAAAGACACTTCGTCCCCTAATCCGTGTAATCCTCGGAAAAACGATCAACACAAAACACCTTATCTTTATGCCCTAACCGTAGCGCCATCGCTGATAGTGTCCAGCAAGAACCCCGCGACATTGCGGTAACTTCGCCATTGCAGATGAAAACCCCAGAAACACAGCGTCAAAGGCCTTTTCCTTCGCGGTCCCTCGCGTTATCTGATCGCGACCAGAAAGAGGATCATGAATATGGCAATGGAAAAGACTTTTAACGCGGCAGAAGCCGAGGACCGTCTTTACAAGGCTTGGGAAGAGGCTGGCTGCTTCAAGGCGGGTGCGAATGCCTCACGCAAGGAAAACTTCACCATCATGATCCCGCCACCGAACGTGACTGGCGCGCTGCACGTGGGCCATGCGTTCAACAACACGCTTCAGGATATTCTGGTGCGCTGGCACCGGATGCGCGGGTTCGACACCCTGTGGCAGCCGGGTCAGGACCACGCCGGTATCGCGACCCAGCTTCAGGTCGAAAAGATGCTTGCCGCCACCGGCCAGCCGGGTCGCCGCGATCTGGGCCGTGACGCGTTTCTGGGCAAAGTCTGGGAATGGAAGCAGCAGTACGGCAACACCATCATCAGCCAGCTGAAGCGTCTGGGATCGTCCTGCGACTGGTCGCGCAATGCCTTTACCATGTCCGGCGCCCCGAACGCGCCCGAGGGCGAGGAAGGCAACTTCCACGACGCCGTGATCAAGGTTTTTGTCGACCTATACAACAAAGGCTTCATCTACCGCGGCAAGCGTCTGGTGAACTGGGACCCCCACTTTGAAACCGCAATTTCCGACCTCGAGGTCGAGAACATCGAGAATGACGGTTTCATGTGGCACTTCAAATACCCGCTCGCGAATGGTGCGACCTACACCTACGTCGAAAAGGACGAGGACGGTAACGTCGTCTTCACCGAAGAGCGTGACTACATCAGCATCGCCACGACCCGCCCCGAAACCATGCTGGGCGACGGCGCGGTCGCCGTCCACCCCGATGACGAACGCTATGCGCCGATCGTCGGTATGCTCTGCGAAATCCCCGTGGGTCCGAAAGAGCAGCGCCGCCTGATCCCGATCATCACCGACGAATACCCCGACATGACCTTTGGTTCGGGCGC
>CAYWUN010000067.1:0-16268 GCA_964461315.1 uncultured Aestuarium sp. | reverse complement strand
GGGCCGTGCTTCAGCTCGCCAGATGCATAAGCTTCCGCGTGGATGTAGCTGATTTCCTTGAGTTTCAGAGCGCCTTCCATGGCGATCGGATACATCTGACCACGGCCAAGGAAGAGAATGTCGCGCGCTTCTGCAAGCTTATGCGACAGGTCTTCGCAAGCACTCTCGATCCCAAGTGAGATGTTCAGGATGCCCGGCAGAGAGCGCAGATCATTAAGACGTTCCGTCAGCTCCTCGGAGGTGAGGCGACCCTTTTGCTTGGCAGCCTCGAGTACCAGAATGGCAAGCGTTGTGAGCTGGCAGGTAAATGCCTTGGTCGAGGCGACTCCGATCTCGGTGCCCGCATGGATCAGCATCGCAAGGTCGCTTTCACGCGCAATCGAGCTTTCAGGCACGTTCACGACCGAGAGGATGCTATCAGCGTGCTGGCGGCAATAGCGAAGTGCAGCAAGGGTGTCTGCCGTCTCGCCAGACTGGCTCACAAAGAGCGCGGCGGTGCCTTTTGAGATTGGCGGTTCGCGATAGCGGAATTCCGAGGCGACATCGACATCAACGGGGATGCCTGCGATTTGCTCGAACCAATATTTGGCTACAACACAGGCATAATAGGCCGTGCCACATGCCACCATGGTCAGACGTTCAATCTTGGTAAAGTCGACCCCTGGTGAAGGGAGCTTGATCGCGTCGCCATCAAGATAGTGATGCATGGCATTTGTGGTCACGGTTGGCTGTTCCGCGATTTCCTTTGCCATGTAGTGCTTGTATCCGCCCTTATCGATGGTTGCGGCATCGATCTGCACCTTGCGCACTTCGCGGTTTGCAATCGTGCCGTTGATATCAACGATTTCAAGCGAATTGCGCGTGAGGACGGCGCAGTCGCCTTCTTCGAGATAGGTGATCTGGTTGGTCATCGGCGCGAGCGCAATCGCATCCGAGCCGACAAACATCTCGCCATTGCCGTGACCAATCGCAAGAGGGGACCCTTTGCGCGCAGCGACGAGGAGGTCTTCTTCGCCTTCGAAAAGGAAGCACAGCGCATAGGCGCCTTCAAGACGGGCGATGGTCTGCTTAGCGGCCTCGACGGCGGCGTTGCCTTGACGCAGGTAATATTCAGTCAAAAGCGCGACAGTCTCTGTATCGGTGTCAGTCTCATACCCGATGCCATTTTCGGCAAGGAAAGCCCGCAGCTCGCGAAAGTTCTCGATGATGCCATTGTGAACAACTGCGACCTTACCTGCACGGTGCGGGTGCGCATTCTTGACCGAGGCTGCACCATGGGTTGCCCAACGTGTATGGCCGATACCTGCTTTGCCAAAGAGCGGTTCATGAACGAGCGTATCCGAGAGATTGACCAGCTTGCCGACCGCGCGGCGGCGATCAAGAACGCCAACATTCACGGTCGCAATACCCGCGCTGTCATAGCCCCGATACTCGAGCCGCTTGAGCGCCTCAACGAGTATCGGTGCAACTTCGTTATTGCCAAGGACCCCTACAATACCACACATAATTAGGCTCCAGATTGCCGCTTTTGCTTCAATTGCTTTAACTTTTCGAACATTCGCACCGCAAGGCCGTCTTTGTTCGTTTGCTTGACCCGCCCGATGGAAAGCGCCCCGTCGGGCACGTCCGTGGTCACAATTGTGCCCGTTGCGGTCATTGCGTTGTTGCCGACTGTGACAGGTGCAACAAGCATTGTATTTGAGCCGATGAATGCGTTTTTGCCGATGGTTGTCTTGTGCTTGAACACACCATCGTAATTACAAGTGATCGTACCCGCACCGATGTTTGTGCCCGAACCGATGGCCGCATCGCCGATATAGGTGAGGTGGTTCACCTTCGCGCCTTCGTCCACGATAGCGTTCTTGATCTCAACAAAGTTGCCAATGTGCACGTCTTCGGCAAGTTCGGCACCGGGGCGCAAACGCGCAAAGGGTCCAACGGTCGCGCCGCGGCTCACGTGGCAGCCTTCTAGGTGAGAAAAGGCACGGATTGTGGCCGAGGATTCGATGGTTACCTCCGGACCGAACACGACATTGGGTTCAATTACCGTGTCGCGCCCGATGACCGTGTCATGGGCAAAATAGACTGTTTCAGGCTCATAGAGGGTAACACCGTCTTCCATCGCTGCGTTGCGCGCATTGGCTTGGAAAAGCGCCTCGGCTTGCGCAAGTTGGGCGCGAGTATTGACGCCAAGCGTTTCCGCTTCGTCACAACGAACCACTGCTGCGCTAAGACCTTTGGCGCGTGCGATGCCAACAATGTCGGTGAAGTAATATTCACCCGAGGCGTTTTCGTTTCCAACTGCGTCGATCAACTCAAAGAGTGTCGCGGCGTCTGCGGCGATTACGCCCGAGTTACATAGTGTGATTGCGCGCTGAGCTTCGGTAGCGTCCTTAAACTCGACAATGGCATCAAGAGTATCGCCATCAGCGATGAGGCGGCCGTAACGTCCCGGATCAGCGGCTTCGAAGCCAAGCACGACAACAGCGTTGTTCTTGCGTGCCTCAATCATCGCCTCGATGGTTTCGGGGCGAATAAATGGGGTGTCGCCATACAGGACGATGGCATCGCCTTCGACACCCTCAAGTGCCTGACGCGCTTGAGCAACGGCATGTGCCGTGCCGAGCTGTTCAGTTTGAAGAACCACTTGTGAATCAGGGTCATAGGCTTTGACAGCCTTTTCGACCAATTCGGCTCCATGGCCAGCGACAACCACGGTTTTGATGGGATCAAGTGCTTGGCCAGATTTCATCGCGTGAACGACAAGCGGTGCACCTGCAATTTTATGAAGGACTTTGGGAAGGTCGGAGTTCATCCGCGTGCCCATGCCCGCGGCCAATATAATAAGGGAAATACTCATCGGTGCCTCAACTATTCTTGGGCCGTTCATACCTGAAAGTAACGTTTGCGCAACCAGAGAGGGCTTCACAACAGTTTTCGGATCGTTACACCGTTGAGCGGAAATTCGAAGGAGCGCTCATGCGGACTGTAATCTTTGACCTCGATGGAACATTGGCTGACACAAGCTTTGATCTGATTGCGGCTGCGAATGCCTGTTTTCGGGGGCTGGGGCTTGGGGATCTTCTTGATCCGATCGCTGATGGACCAATCGCGCTCAGAGGTGGACGGGCGATGCTTACACTTGGATTTGAGCGTAGCGGCTCACATGGTGAGCACGAGGTAGACCGCCAGCATCCCATTTTGCTCGAACACTATAAAGCGAACATCAATCAGCACACCGCGTTCTTTGAAGGCGCAATGGAGTCGGTTAGGACGCTCAAAGAGCGCGGCTTCAAGGTTGGTATCTGCACGAACAAACCCGAAGGATTGGCGATCCAGCTTTTAACCGAGATGGGCGTTCTCGATGAATTTCAATCTTTGATCGGAGCGGACACTCTATCGGTGCGAAAGCCAGATCCGCTTGCTTATGTCGAAGCCGTAAAGAGAGCAGGGGGAGATGTCGCACAATCCTTGATCGTAGGCGACACGACAACGGACCTGAACACGGCTAAAGCAGCTGGAGTCCCCTGCGTTCTCGTCACTTTTGGTCCTTCGGGCGAATATGCAAAGACACTGAACGGTGATGCCCATATCGCCCATTTTGACGAGCTGGTTGATGTTGTGGAGAAGCTCATTCCACTGCCCGACTCGAATCGTGTTTGATCTGGCGCAGAGCGGCGGGCAGGGCGGTCAAAAAGTCCTCGTGATAGGATCAATCAACGGCATAGCGCTTCTAAGTCGAAAAAACCGAACGAAAAGCCCATAGAACCGCTCTCGCTTGGTTGACCCTCTGAGTACACGAGGGTAAAGCCTTGGCAAACCAACGGACCCGCGTGGATTTGGCGCATGTCCCTTGCGAAAGGAATTGTCGTGGAAGAAATGCTTCGCGAATATCTCCCAATCATCATCTTTTTGGGCCTCGCCATTATTTTGGGTGCGATTCTGATCCTCGCTGCGATCATTGTTGCTGTTCGTAATCCCGATCCTGAGAAGGTATCGGCCTATGAATGTGGCTTTAACGCCTTTGATGACGCGCGCATGAAGTTTGACGTGCGTTTCTACCTCGTTTCGATCCTCTTCATCATCTTCGATCTCGAAGTTGCTTTCCTTTTCCCTTGGGCGGTCGCCTTCAAGGACGTGAGCATGGTCGGTTTCTGGTCGATGATGGTGTTCCTTGCCGTTCTCACGATCGGCTTTGCCTATGAATGGAAGAAGGGAGCTCTCGAATGGGAGTGATGACTGGCGCAAACACAGCTGGCGTTGACAAAGAAGTTGTCACCCAAGAGCTGAACCGCGAGCTTCAGGACAAGGGCTTCCTCGTCACTTCGACGGCGGACATGATCAACTGGGCGCGTACAGGCTCGCTACACTGGATGACCTTTGGTCTTGCATGCTGCGCTGTTGAGATGATGCACACCTCGATGCCGCGCTACGACCTCGAGCGTTTTGGCACTGCACCGCGCGCATCCCCGCGCCAGTCTGACCTTATGATCGTTGCAGGCACGCTGACCAACAAGATGGCTCCGGCGCTCCGCAAGGTATACGACCAAATGCCGGAACCCCGTTATGTGATCTCGATGGGCTCTTGTGCAAACGGTGGTGGTTATTATCACTATTCCTATTCGGTGGTGCGTGGTTGCGACCGCATCGTGCCTGTGGACGTTTATGTTCCTGGCTGCCCGCCGACTGCTGAGGCTCTGCTCTATGGTATCCTTCAGCTCCAGCGCAAAATCCGCCGCACCGGCACGATCGTTCGCTAAGGAGAGTAGACATGTCTGACGCACTTAACGAACTCGGCGCACTTCTCGAACTCAAGCGCAACGACGCTATTCTTGGTTATGAAGTAGTTTTTGGCGAACTGACCGTTGATGTCGCTCCAGCGCATCTTGTGGCTTTCGTGGAATTCCTCAAGATCGACAGCAACTGCCAGTTCTCGTCGCTCGTGGATATCACGGCTGTTGATTACCCGGGCCGCGCCAAGCGCTTTGATGTCGTTTACCACTTCCTGTCGATGTATCAGAACCATCGTATCCGTCTTCGCGTCTCTGTGCGCGAGGAGGACATGGTGCCTTCGATCGTTGAAGTTCACCCTTCGGCCAATTGGTTCGAGCGTGAAGTTTTCGACATGTTCGGTATCCTCTTCTCTGGCCACCCCGACCTGCGCCGTATCCTTACGGACTATGGTTTCCGTGGGTATCCGCTCCGCAAGGACTTTCCGACCACCGGATACACCGAAGTTCGTTATGACGAAGCGCAAAAGCGTGTCGTTTACGAACCTGTAAAGCTTGTTCAGGAATACCGTCAGTTCGACTTTATGAGCCCATGGGAAGGCGCCGAATACATCCTCCCAGGCGACGACAAGGCCAAGGCCTAATCTGATGACCTCTCAAACCGTCCTTTACTGTGTAGGTGCGACAAAGGCAGGCACGTCCTGGCTTTACCGCGTCCTGCATGATCATCCGGAGTGCAAGCTCCGTGATGTGAAGGAGGCGCATTACTGGGACACGATGGGCCCAAAGATGCAGGCGAACCAGACCGCAGCGTTTGACCGCCGGATCGCAGAGTTCATGATGATGCAGATGCGTGCCGAAGTGAACGGCAACACCGCACGTGCAGAGAACCTTGCGCTTCAGATCGACGAGTTGACCCGCTTGCGTGATGTGATCGCGGCGAGCCGTTCGGATGATGACGCCTATTGGGATTGGCTTTCGCGCGATGCCGAAGGGGCCAAGCTCATTGCTGACATGACCCCCAGTTATGCGCTGGTGAATGGCGATGTTCTCCAGCGAATGCTTGCGATTCGTCCCGTGACCAAGGTTGTCTATCTGATCCGCGATCCGCTTGCGCGTTTGTGGAGCCATGTACGTATGACCGTGACACGCTCGGACGAGGACAGCGAGGAGAGCTTTGAAGAGCGTTCGAATGCTGTGCTGGCCTCGGTTATCCGCGAGGGCGCCGCAAAACACATCACAAAGCGCGGCGATTATGCTGCCGTCATTGAAAAGCTGCGCCGCATTGTGCCCGCAGCTGATCTGATGATTGAATTTGCCGAGAACCTCTTTACCGCAGAAGGTTGGGCCCGTATGTGCCGCTTTCTCGGAATTACGGATCTTGGCGTAGACCAAACCCGTAAAGTGCACGAGGGCAATCGCGCTCGCCTGCACGAAGAACTTGCCGTAGAAGCGGTCAAGTTCTTGAAAGATCAATACGAATGGGTGGCAAATCATGTCGCCCCCCTGCCGCAAGAGTGGCAGGACAACCTTGCGAGGGTACGCGCATGATGGATGGTGCAAAAGGCTTCGAAGACGCTCTGACCGGCGAACAGAAGATCCGCAACTTCAACATCAACTTTGGTCCGCAGCACCCTGCGGCGCACGGCGTTCTGCGTCTCGTGCTAGAGCTTGACGGCGAAATCGTCGAGCGGTGTGACCCGCACATCGGTCTTTTGCACCGTGGCACGGAAAAGCTGATGGAGAGCCGCACCTATCTCCAGAACTTGCCCTATTTCGACCGCCTCGACTATGTGGCGCCGATGAACCAAGAGCATGCTTGGTGTCTTGCGATCGAGCGATTGACCGGCACTGAGGTTCCGCGTCGTGCTTCGCTTATCCGCGTGCTTTACTCGGAAATTGGCCGCGTTCTGAACCACCTCCTGAACGTCACCACTCAGGCAATGGACGTTGGTGCTTTGACGCCGCCGCTTTGGGGCTTTGAAGAGCGTGAAAAGCTGATGATTTTCTACGAGCGCGCTTGTGGTGCTCGTCTTCACGCCGCTTATTTCCGTCCGGGTGGCGTTCATCAGGACCTTCCTGATGCACTTCTCGATGACATCGAAGAGTGGGCCGCGAATTTCCCCAAGGTGCTTGACGACATCGACGGTCTTCTGACCGAAAACCGTATTTTCAAGCAGCGTAACGTCGACATCGGCGTTGTCACCGAGGAAGACATCCAGAAGTGGGGCTTCTCGGGCGTGATGGTCCGTGGTTCGGGCTTTGCTTGGGATCTTCGTCGCGCACAGCCGTATGAGTGCTATGACGAGTTCGATTTCCAAGTTCCTGTCGGAAAGAACGGCGACTGCTACGACCGTTATCTCTGCCGCATGGAAGAGATGCGCCAATCGACCTCGATTATCCGTCAAGCTATCGCCAAACTTCGCGGCGAGGCAGGGGACGTTCTCGCTCGTGGCAAGCTGACCCCGCCGAAGCGTGGCGACATGAAGACTTCGATGGAAGCCCTCATTCACCACTTCAAGCTCTACACCGAAGGTTTCCACGTCCCCGAAGGCGAGGTTTACGCTGCTGTAGAAGCTCCCAAGGGCGAGTTCGGCGTCTATCTGAAATCAGACGGCTCGAACAAGCCTTATCGCGCGAAACTGCGTGCTCCCGGTTATCTGCATCTTCAGGCAATGGATCACATTGCAACGGGTCACCAGCTTGCTGACGTGGCTGCGATTATCGGCACCATGGACGTCGTGTTCGGAGAAATCGACAGATGATCAAAACGCGTCTTGCAACTTCGCTCATCGCGCTCGCTCTTGCTACTCCCGTCTTTGCTGACGAGACAGTGGACAAGCTAGTGACCGCCATCGAGCAGGCCGGTTGTGTCGTGACCATGCAAAACGGTGATGCCGTTTACGCAGCCAGCGGACTGAGCGAAGAGGAAATCTTCGCCGCCGTACAAAAGCTTTATGAACAGGGCCTCGTTGCACTTGAGGCTGACGGGAGCATGTCTCTCAAATCGGACGTTTGCCAATAAAAGGCTTGGTCCTTTGAACTGTAACCACTAAAGAGACGCCCGTCGTTTCTAAGTAAGATCGGAGCCGTAGCCTTATGCTTCGCCGCCTGCACCACGAACAGCCCGAGAGCTTTGCTTTCACCCCTGCAAACCAAGCATGGGCGGAAGGCCAGATCACTAAATATCCCGAAGGCCGTCAGGCCTCGGCGATCATTCCGCTGCTGTGGCGCGCTCAGGAGCAGGAAGGGTGGCTCACCCGTCCAGCTATCGAATATGTCGCTGACATGCTCGGCTTGGCCTATATGCGTGCACTCGAAGTGGCTTCGTTCTACTTCATGTTCCAGCTTCAGCCGACTGGCTCCATTGCGCACATCCAGATTTGCGGCACGCTTTCCTGCATGCTTTGCGGTGCTGAGGATCTCGTCGCTGTCTGCAAAGAGACGATCAACGAAAAGCCGTTCACCCTTTCCGAAGATGGCAAGTTCACTTGGGAAGAGGTTGAATGTCTCGGGTCCTGCACCAACGCTCCGATGGCTCAGATTGGTAAGGACTACTACGAAGACCTGACCGCGGACAAACTTCGCGAGCTTCTCAAAGATCTCGCCGCTGGCAAGGTACCGACCCCTGGTCCGCAGAATGGCCGTTATGCAGCCGAGCCGCTTTCGGGTCTGACCACCTTGACTAATCATGAGAGCGGCCGTCACCAGTTCAACGCAAGCGCCCAGCTTGCAACCGATATCGGTGACACGGTCAAGCGTATTGACGGCACAGAAGTTCCGAACCTGACGCCTTGGGTGAAAGGTTCTGCAAAGGCCGCTCCGAAAGCTGCGGCCAAACCCGCTGCAAAACCTGCCACCAAAGCTGCTGCACCCAAGGCTGAAAAGCCCGCCGCAGCTGCCGAGGCCCCCGTGGCCGAGAAGAAGCCCCGCACTATGAGCGCGCCGCGCAAAGCTGGTGCAGATGACCTCAAGCGTATTTCGGGCGTAGGTCCAAAGCTTGAAGCGCTCCTGAACGAAATGGGCTTTTGGCACTTTGATCAGATTTCCAAATGGACGTCGGAAGAGATCGCTTGGGTTGATGCTCGCCTTAAGTTCAAAGGCCGTATCGAACGCGATGATTGGGTCTCTCAGGCGACACAATACGCCGCAGAAGGCAAATAATACGCAAAATAGTGATGCAAAGGCCCCATTTGGGGCCTTTCTCTTACACCTTAGGCGCGTAGGACTAAGAAATTATACAAACGCTATAACTTATGCTCTAGCATATTTCTCGTAAGGCTATCTCGCTCAAGAAACGATGGCCGCAATAGGGACTAAGGAGAAGTGTAATGGCGGAAACTAACAACTGTCCGAAGGGATGCTGGATCGCAGGTATCGTTCTCGGAATTATCGCGTTCTTTGTGCTCAAGGGACCGATGCATTGGGGGCCTTTGGGGGCTCTGATCGGCGGCATCGTGATCGCCTTGATCTGTGCATATGTTCTTAAATATTTCTTCTGCAACTCGTCGTCCTCTTCGGTGACGACGGCCGCATCGGCAGCTCCTGCCGCCGCATCGGCTTCTGACACGACTTCGGGCACGATTAAGCCGTCGAAGGAACTTGCAGGTCAGCGCGAGCTAGAAGACGGCAAAGGCGATTTCAAATATGAAGGCGAAAGCGCGCCTGCCGCTAAGGCTGAAGCTGCTGCACCTGCGGCTGCGATGACCTCTTCCGAGCCGCTGATCAAGCCGTCCAAGTCTCTCAAGGGTGAAGAAGAGCTTGCTGCGGCAAAGGGTGAGTGGAAGTACGAGGCTGCGCCGGCCGCACCAAAAGCAAAGAAGGCCGCTACAAAGCCGAAAGCTGAAAAGGCGCCTGCGAAAGCAAAAGCTGAAAAAGCACCTGCAGCGAAGACAACCAAAGCTAAGGCTGAAAAGGCACCGGCAAAGGCGAAAGCTCCAGCCAAGGCGAAGGTCGCAGCTGCTCCCATCGTTGACGATGCTGCTGTTGAAGCCGCTGGCGCAGGCAAGAAGCCGCGTGGCATTGCTGCGCCGCGCAAAGGGCAGGCTGATGATCTCAAGATGATCGAAGGTATCGGACCTGTGCTTGAAAAGCTCTGCAACGAACTTGGCATCTATCACTATGATCAGATCGCAAAGTGGGGCGCAGACGAGGTTGCTTATATGAACCAGAACATGCCTCGCTTCCGTGGTCGCGTGAGCCGCGACAAATGGGTTGCGCAGGCGCGTCTGATCGGCGAGGTGGGGATGGAAGAGTTCCTCGAACGCGCAAAGACCAATAACTACTGAGATCCGTTACGCAAATGGTTGCACCCAATCACGAAAAAGAGCAAAAGACAGGCCAGCGCATCGCGCTGGCTATTGCTGTTGTTGCCCTCATCTGGGTGGGTGCAACCTTTGCTGGCGAGAAGCTGGGCTGGTCCAATCGGACAATGGCCCTATTTGACCTTATCGCTCTTGCCGGTTTCGGCTGGGCTTTATGGATGACTTATGGCATCTGGCGGGCACGCCAGAATGATAAAGGGTGAGCCATGCTCAAGGATCAGGACCGCATTTTCACCAACATCTACGGGATGCACGAGCGCACGCTTAAGGGTGCTATGGCTCGTGGCCACTGGGATGGAACCGCGAACATCATCAAAAAGGGCCGCGATTGGATCGTCGATGAGATGAAAGCCTCGGGTCTGCGTGGCCGCGGCGGCGCTGGTTTCCCGACCGGTCTCAAGTGGTCATTCATGCCCAAGGAATCAGATGGTCGTCCTTCGTATCTCGTCATCAATGCTGACGAATCCGAACCGGGAACCTGCAAAGACCGTGAAATCATGCGTCACGATCCGCACACCCTGATTGAAGGTGCGCTGATCGCATCCTTCGCAATGGGTGCGCACGCTTGCTATATCTACATTCGCGGCGAATATATTCGCGAAAAAGAAGCGCTTCAGAACGCTATTAACGAAGCTTACGACGCGGGCCTACTTGGTAAAAACGCTGCGAAGTCGGGCTGGGATTTTGATCTCTATCTGCACCATGGTGCGGGCGCTTACATCTGCGGCGAAGAAACCGCGCTTATTGAATCGCTCGAAGGCAAAAAGGGCATGCCCCGCATGAAGCCGCCGTTCCCGGCTGGCGCGGGTCTCTATGGCTGCCCGACGACTGTGAACAACGTCGAATCGATCGCTGTGGTTCCGACCATCCTGCGCCGCGGCGCATCGTGGTTCTCGTCCTTCGGTCGACCGAACAACGTTGGCACCAAGCTTTTCGCGATCTCGGGTCACGTGAACAACCCTTGCGTTGTCGAAGAATCAATGTCGATCACTTTTGAAGAGCTGATCGAAAAGCACTGTGGCGGAATTCGCGGCGGTTGGGACAACCTCAAGGCTGTGATCCCCGGTGGTTCGTCTGTTCCAGTCGTGCGCGGTGAAAAGATGCGCGAAGCCATTATGGACTTCGACTATCTGCGCGGCGAGTTGGGTTCGGGCCTCGGCACTGCTGCTGTGATAGTCATGGACCAGTCCACCGACATCATCAAAGCGATCTGGCGTTTGTCCAAATTCTACAAGCACGAAAGTTGCGGCCAGTGCACACCTTGCCGAGAGGGTACAGGCTGGATGATGCGCGTGATGGAGCGTCTCGTACAGGGCAACGCCTCAGTCGAAGAAATCGATATGCTCTTCTCGGTCACCAAGCAGGTTGAAGGCCACACCATCTGTGCGCTCGGCGACGCTGCCGCCTGGCCGATCCAAGGTCTCATTCGCAATTTCCGCGACGAGATCGAAGACCGTATCAAGCACAAGCGCCCCATCGCGGCGGAATAAGCTCTACGAAAGGCGACCCTCGGGTCGCCTTTTTTGATTTTAAGACATAGGTTTTTTTATGAGTGAATTTCACCTTGCCGAACTTAACGTCGGTCAACTTCTCGCCCCTATTGATGATCCGCTGGTGGAAGAGTTCAAAACAAACGTTGAACGTATCAATGGTCTAGGCAAACGAATGCCCGGTTTCGTCTGGATGATGGAAGGATCGGGCGAAGGTTCAGTCGGCAATACCGGAACCCAGATGTCCGACGATCCCAAGTTCGTTTTCAACCTAACGGTATGGGAAACGCCCGAGCAGCTTGAAACTTTCGTCTTTGGTACGCTTCACAAGCAGTTCTTTAATCGACGTGCCGAGTGGTTTACTGTTTTGGACAAAATGCATTTTGTCATGTGGTGGATTCCTAAGGGACATACTCCAACTTACGAAGAGGCGATGGAACGTCTCGAAGATTATCGCCAAAACGGACCATCCGAACGCGCTTTTGGCTGGGATCAAATTCGAGCCGCTAGATCCTCGTAATCAATGTGTCACGAGATGCACAACAAAGCCGCGCAAGTATCACGCATGCGCGGATTTGTTGTGTTGCTTTCAACCAAAGCGCTGTGCAATTCTGGATTGAACTGAATGAATCCATTTTTACTTTGGGGGAAGTGATGGGGTTTGAAGCATATTTTCCTGCGCTCGGTGCGGTCGCGCTTTTTGCCGTTTTGACCCAAGTGGTCGCGGTCATGGCTGGCATGGGCAAGACAAGTCGGGGACTGGTTCCCGGGGCGATGCTTGTCGCCGACTATAGTGATTGGCTCTACCGAACGAGTCGCGCCTCGGCGAACGCCATTGAAACCATCGGTATTTATATTGCCGTTGTCGGTGCCGCGATTTTAGCAGGCGTTGACCCAGTTTGGGTCAACCGTCTTGCAATTGCATCGCTTGCGTTCCGTCTTGGCATGGTCGTGACGCATATTGCAGGTGTTGGCAAACCTGATCGATCTATTCGCACTGTTTTCTATATGGGGAGCTGGCTTGCACATACTGCGCTTGCGATCCGTACTCTGATGACTGTGTTTTAGCATCGGCGGATTTTCGGCAACCAGAGCTGCTTTAAGGCGTTGTTATTGAATAGCAGGCTAATAAAAGCCACATGAGCGGCAAGAAACTCTGGAGAAAAACAATGCGTTTGCAGGCAATCCTTTTGTGTTCAACTTTATTCGCAACCCCACTTCTCGCAGAACCGTCCAAACCGCTCGGCGAGGTAAGTGAAATCCGCGAGAGCCTTTTGGCCGTCGGGATGGCTTATCGAATTACAGAAAGATGTTCGAGTCTCCGCCCGCGTTACATCAAGGGGCTCAGCTATCTGAACGCAATCAAGAACCGTGCACGCGAGCTCGGTTACTCGGATTCTGCAATCGAAGCTTATGTGAATTCTCCCGAGGAAAAGAAAGCGCTCGAAGACGAGGGGATGCGCCGTCTTGCGGAGCAGGGGGCCTCGGGCAATGACAACGAAGCTTTCTGCCAAGTTGGACGCTCGGAGATTGAAAAGGGGACGCTGGTCGGGAGCTTTCTGTGGTGACCCAACATCGCAAGGACCAAAGCCAGAGCGGCGGCGCAATTTCGGCGCAGATCAAAGAGTCGCTCAATAATCCGTCTGTGCTCCTTATTCTTGGGATTCTGGCCCCTTTGCTGATCTTTTTGTCGACTTTGGCCGGCTTCTTCATTTTTTCAGGAAACTAAATGCACCCTCGCTTGTGCAAAAATGCATTTTTCCTGCCTTTTAGGTGACGTTCCTTCTGGCATCGCTGGCCGAGCCGCGCTAGAACGCCCGCGACTGACTGCATCTAGGCGACGCATTTCGTCGGGTGCCGCGTCGAGGCGACACGAACCAAAAGGCTGGCCATGTCCGATTTGCGCAAGATCA
Source organism: uncultured Aestuarium sp. (assembly GCA_964461315.1). Taxonomy (GTDB): domain Bacteria; phylum Pseudomonadota; class Alphaproteobacteria; order Rhodobacterales; family Rhodobacteraceae; genus Marivivens. The sequence goes on along the minus strand of CAYWUN010000067.1, from coordinate 2,811 downwards.
TCATTGACGGAATTGAGCTTGAAGTTCCGGGGGCGATGACCCTCATTCAAGCATGCGAGCAAGCTGGGGTCGAAGTCCCGCGCTTCTGCTATCATGAACGTCTGTCCATCGCCGGTAACTGCCGCATGTGCCTCGTCGAGGTTGTGGGCGGCCCGCCCAAGCCCGCGGCTTCCTGTGCGATGCAGGTCAAGGATCTCCGTCCTGGACCAGAGGGGCAACCGCCTGTCGTCAAGACGAACTCGCCTATGGTCAAAAAGGCCCGCGAAGGCGTGATGGAATTCCTTTTGATCAACCATCCGCTGGATTGCCCGATCTGCGATCAGGGCGGCGAGTGCGATCTACAAGACCAAGCGATGGCTTATGGCGTCGACTTCTCGCGTTACCGCGAGCCCAAGCGCGCTGCTGAGGATCTAAACCTCGGGCCGCTCGTTGAAGCCCACATGACCCGTTGTATCAGCTGTACACGCTGCGTTCGCTTCACGACCGAAGTCGCCGGTATCACACAGATGGGCCAGACGGGCCGCGGCGAAGATTCCGAGATCACATCGTATCTTAACGAGACGCTTGATTCGAACCTTCAGGGTAACATCATCGATCTTTGCCCAGTTGGCGCTCTAGTTTCCAAACCCTACGCCTTTACAGCGCGTCCCTGGGAACTCACAAAGACCGAAACCATCGACGTGATGGACGCACTCGGTTCGAACATCCGCGTCGACACCAAGGGCCGCGAAGTGATGCGCATTATGCCGCGCAACCACGACGGCGTGAACGAAGAGTGGATTTCGGACAAGACTCGTTTCGTTTGGGACGGTCTGCGACGCCAGCGTCTCGATACGCCTTATATCCGTGAAAATGGTAAGCTCCGCAAAGCAACTTGGGCCGAGGCTCTGTCCGCTGCCGCCGCTGCGATGAAGGGAAAGAAAGTTGCCGGTCTCATCGGTGATCTGGCTCCGGTTGAAGCGACCTTCGCACTTAAGCAGCTGGTCGAAGGTCTCGGCGGTTCGGTCGAATCGCGCACTGACAACGCCAAGCTTCCCGCAGACAACCGTTCGGCCTATGTCGGTACCGCGTCTATCGAAGACATCGATGATGCGGAGATGATCCAGATCATCGGCTCGAACCCGCGTCTTGAAGCGCCGGTTCTGAACGCTCGAATCCGCAAGGCATGGCTGCGCGGCGCGACTGTTGGTCTGGTCGGTGAAGCGGTTGACCTGACATATGATTACGTTCACGTCGGCACCGACCGCGCGGCTCTCGAAGAGTTGTCGTCAAAGGTGATCGGTGAGGCGAAGGAAAAGCGCACTGTTGTCATCATCGGGCAGGGCGCCCTGACCGAGGCTGATGGCGCCGCCGTTCTGGGCCACGCGATGAAGCTTGCGGAAAACTCGAACTCCAAGTTCCTCGTTCTGCACACCGCTGCAAGCCGCGTCGGCGCACTTGATGTGGGTGCCGTGACCGAAGGGGGTCTTGAAGCCGCTCTCAATGGCGCAGAAGTTGTCTACAACCTAGGCGCTGATGAAGTTGAGATCGGCGAAGGCGCGACTGTGATCTATCAGGGCTCGCACGGGGATCGTGGTGCACATCGCGCTGACATTATCCTTCCGGCCGCGGCATACACCGAAGAAAACGGCCTCTTTGTGAACACCGAAGGTCGTCCGCAGCTTGCTATGCGCGCTGGTTTTGCACCGGGTGAAGCAAAGGAAAACTGGGCGATCCTTCGTGCGCTCTCGGCTGAACTTGGTCAGACACTGCCATATGACAGCCTTGCACAACTTCGTCAGGCTCTAGTTGCAGCGGTTCCCCACCTCGCCAAGATCGACACCGTTGTCGAAAATGCATGGGCACCTGTTGCGGCTGGCAAGCTTGGCAAAGCGACTTTCCGCAATTCGGTCAAGGATTTCTATTTGACCAACCCGATTGCGCGCGCTTCGGCACTCATGGCTGAACTTTCAGCCAATGCCAAAGCACGCAACGACGCGGCGATTGCTGCGGAGTAAAAACATGCGGGCTGCTTTAATCGGCATGCTTGCTCTTGCGGGCTGCGTCTCGGCGCAACCTGCGCCCGAAGTGGCCCAAGGGGCATTTGCTCCAAGCTACCAAGGGGTTCAGACCCGCCTTCTGGATGGCGATCTGGTGAATTTCCGGGTCGCGATGTCAGGGGCACGTAGCGTAGAAGACGTTGAGAGATACGCCGAATGCGCTGCCGCACAATACACGCTGATCCGTGGTTACGGGTTTGCACGACACGTCCGCACGACAGTCAAGGAAGAGGCTGGAATTTGGCGCGCGGATGCTGTTTACACCATCTCGCCAGCGCTTCCGCGCGGGCTTAGAACAATAGACGCCGAAGTGACGGTCGCCGATTGCGGCGTATCGGGCATACCGACGGTGTGAGGGGACAGACATGGTTGAATTCTTCACCACCACCTACCTTGGCATTTTCCTGATGATTCTCGGGCAATGTCTTTTGGTGCTGGTGCCGCTCCTCGTGGCACTCGCCTTCCTTATGTATGCTGACCGCAAGATCTGGGCCGCTGTCCAGATGCGCAAAGGCCCGAATATCGTGGGTGTCTTTGGTCTTCTGCAATCCTTTGCTGACTTCTTGAAGTATATCGTAAAGGAAGTGGTGGTTCCCGCAGGCGCAGACAAGGGGGTCTTCTTCCTTGCTCCGATGATTTCCTTCGTCCTTGCTGTGATCGCTTGGGCGGTTATTCCGTTTGGAGACGGCTGGGTCGTATCCGACATCAACGTCGCGATCCTCTACGTTTTCGCGGTCTCGTCGCTTGAAGTTTACGGCGTGATCATGGGCGG
>CAYWUN010000066.1:11810-16409 GCA_964461315.1 uncultured Aestuarium sp. | reverse complement strand
GCCTGATCCCGATCATCACCGACGAATACCCCGACATGACCTTTGGTTCGGGCGCGGTAAAGATCACCGGTGCGCACGACTTTAACGACCACGGCGTCGCCAACCGCAATAACATCCCGCAGTATCGCCTGATGGACACCCGCGCGCAGATGCGTGCCGACGGTGCCCCCTACGCCGAAGAGGCCGCCAAGGCTGCCGCATACGCGGGCGGCAAGGACTTCACCGTTCAGGAAATCGACGCGATCAACCTCGTGCCCGATGAATACCGTGGTCTGGACCGTTACGAGGCCCGCAAGCTGGTGGTCGAGAACATCGTGGCAGAAGGTCTGGCCGTTATGACCGTCGCCACCGACAGCCGTCTGGGCAAGGCCGCCGTGAAAGAGGGCGAAGAAGGCGCAGATGCGCTGGTCCCGCTGATCGAAGCCAAGAAGATCATGCAGCCGTTCGGCGACCGTTCGAAGGTCGTGATCGAGCCGATGCTGACCGACCAGTGGTTCGTCGAAACCTCGAAAATCGTGGGCAAGGCGCTGGACGCCGTGCGCACCGGCAAGACCAAGATCATGCCGGAGTCGGGCGAAAAGACCTATTACCACTGGCTCGAGAACATCGAGCCTTGGTGCATCTCGCGCCAACTTTGGTGGGGTCACCAGATCCCCGTGTGGTATGACGCCGAAGGCAACCACTACTGCGCCCCGACAGAGGCAGAGGCCGTCGCCATGTCGGGCGGCAAGTCGCTGACCCGCGATCCGGACGTGCTCGACACATGGTTCTCGTCGGGTCTGTGGCCCATCGGGACGCTGGGCTGGCCGACCTGGGATGAAAGCACCTCGAAGTACTTCCCGACGGACGTGCTGATCACCGGTCAGGACATTCTGTTCTTCTGGGTTGCCCGTATGATGATGATGCAGCTGGCCGTCGTCGACGAAATTCCGTTCCACACTGTCTACCTGCACGACCTCGTTCGCGACGAGAAGGGCAAGAAGATGTCCAAGACCACCGGCAACGTCATCGACCCGCTGGAAATCATCGACGAATTCGGTGCTGACGCCCTGCGTTTCACCAACGCGGCGATGGCATCTATCGGCGGCGTGCTGAAGCTGTCCAAGGAACGCATCACCGGCTATCGCAACTTCGGCACCAAGCTTTGGAACGCATCTCGCTTTGCTGAGATGAACGGCGCGATCCATGGCTCGAACGAAGTTCCTGTTGCAACGCAGACTGTGAATAAATGGATCATCGGTGAAACCGCCCGCGTGCGAGAACTCGTCGACGGTGCGCTCGAACAGTATCGCTTTAACGATGCAGCGCTTGGCCTCTATGCCTTTGTCTGGGGCAAAGTTTGCGACTGGTACGTCGAATTCTCGAAGCCGCTCATCATGGACGGCGACGAGGCAACCAAGGCGGAAACACAAAAAGTCATGGGCTGGGTCATCGACCAGTGCTTGATCATGCTGCACCCTGTCATGCCCTTCATCACTGAAGAGCTGTGGGGCACCCTTGCTGATCGCTCCAAGATGCTGGTTCATGCGGATTGGCCGACCTACACCTCGGCTGATCTCGTTGATCCTGCCGCAGATGCCGAGATGAACTGGACCATCTCGCTGATCGAAGGCATCCGCTCGGCACGCGCCCAAATGAACGTCCCTGCAGGTCTTTATGTCCCCGTTGTCATGCAGGAGGCCGATACCAGCGCAAAATCGGCCCTGTCCAACAACGAGACACTGATCAAGCGTCTGGCCCGTATCGGCAACATCACCGAGGCGGCAGAGGCCCCGAAAGGGTCGATCACGATCCCGACTGCTGGCGCTACCTTTGCGTTGCCGCTGGCCGAAATCATCGACGTGGACGCCGAGAAGGCTCGCATCGAAAAGGTGCTAGGCAAACTGCAAAAAGAACTCGGGGGGCTTCGTGGCCGCCTGAACAATCCCAAGTTCGTCGAAAGCGCCCCTGAGGAAGTGATCGAAGAAACCAAAGGCAACCTCGCTCTCCGCGAGGAAGAAGAGAACCAGCTCAAGACCGCTCTGGCACGTTTGCAGGAGATCGGCTGACGCTGGAAACCTGTTTGGGAACAGACTAGTGTTAACGGGCGCGGGACCACTTCCGCGCCCGTTTTCATTTGCGAGGACCCGATGAGCCAAGACCCGCGCCTGACTGCACTTGCTGCGAAACTGCCCTCGACGGTGCCTTTCGTGGGGCCCGAGGAACAAGAACGCAATGCTGGCCGCCCATTCCGCGCAAGGCTTGGCGCAAACGAGTCCGTTTTTGGCCCTTCGCCAAAAGCGATTGCAGCGATGCAAGCAGAGGCAGCTGAGACATGGAAGTACGGTGATCCTACTTCATTTGATCTGCGAAATGCCATCGCTGACTTTCACGGCGTTAGCCCTGAAAACATCATGGTTGGGGAAGGGATCGACACGCTCCTCGGCGTGCTTGTCAGACTTTTCGTGACCGAGGGTGATGCTGTCGTCACCTCGGACGGGGCCTATCCGACTTTCAACTATCACGTCGCGGGCTTTGGTGGTGTCTTGCACAAGGTCCACTACACGGGCGATTTTGAAGACCCCGCCCATCTTATTGCTAAGGCTCGCGAAACATCCGCCAAGCTCGTGTATATTGCCAATCCCGACAACCCAATGGGAACAGTGCATAGCCCCGAAGCTATTGAAAAGATGGTGACCAAAGTGCCCGACGGCTGCCTCATGGTGCTGGACGAAGCCTATGCCGATTTTCTTGAGGACGCTCAAATTCCGCGCATTCGCGCAGAGAATTCCAAAGTGATACGATTCCGTACGTTCTCAAAAGCGCATGGACTTGCTGGGGCGCGTGTGGGCTACGCCCTAGGAAGCGCTAAGATCATCAATGCATTCAACAAAGTGCGAAATCACTTCGGAATGGCACGCATTTCTCAGGCTGGTGCCTTGTCCGCGCTACAAGATCGCGAATGGCTGGCTCATGTAAAAAGCGAGGTCGCGCATGCCCGAGAACGAATTGCTGCAATTGCGGCTCAGAATGGGCTCAAGGTCGTCCCTTCAGCGACCAACTTTGTAGCGGTCGACTGCGGCGCGGATGGCGCTTTTGCCCGCAAGGTATTGGGCGAACTCGTGGCACGCGGTGTCTTTGTTCGCATGCCCTTTGTCGCTCCGCAGGATCGTTGCATCCGCGTCAGTTGCGGCCGAGCCGAGGACCTCGATGTTTTCGCCGAAGTCCTTCCGCTCGCACTTGCTGCTGCTCGCGCTTAGCGCGCCTTGGAGATCACGGTTGAGGCCGCGGCAAGCGCGCCTTCACCGTGCGGGATGTTGAGAGCTTTGAGGCCTGCGTCGATCACGCCTAGCACGCCTAGAATGCCATGTGCATTGACATGTCCCATGTGCCCGATGCGGAAGTAAGCAGAAGGCGGAGTGCGGCCGAGCCCGATCCCAAGAGTAACCCCGCACATTTTCTCGCACCAGTCGCGCAGACGATCCCCGTCCTCACCACCAAGGAAAATGGACGTGACTGCGTGGCTGCGTTCGCTCGGGTTTTTCATATTGAGCTTCATTGCACCGCCCTGCCCCCAAGCGTCGACAGCGGCCCATATCGCATTTACGAGCGTTTCATGCCTATCCCAGATCGCCTCCATGCCCTCTGCTTTGATCAGATCGAGTGCTGCGCGCAGCGCGTAAAGATGATGCGTCGGAGCTGTGCCGTCAAAATACTGATAGAACTCCGCTGGATTGATCCGCAACGTCCAGTCCCAATAAGGGCTTACCTCGGTCAACCCAAGTCGCGCCGCTTTTGCCTTTTCGTTCAGCCATATGAGGCCAACACCTGCGGGTGCCATTAGACCCTTTTGGCTTGCCGAGATCATGATATCGACGCCCCAATTGTCCATCTCGAAGCGGTCGCAGCCGAGTGAGGCAATGCAATCGACAAGGAAAAGCGCCTCGTGACCGGCGGCATCAATCGCTTTGCGGATCGCCGCAACATCGGACTTGGCAGAGGTCGAAGTATCCACCTGACAAACGAGAACGGCTTTGATCTTGCCCTCTGTATCGGCGGCAAGGATTTCGCGAGTACGCTCGGGATCCACCACTGCTTCTTGGCCAAAGTCTTCAATCTGAACGTCAAGCCCGAGCGAGGCCGCCGCCGCGCTCCACCCCATACCAAAGCGACCACAGGAAAGCACAAGAACCGTATCGCCACGCTTTGTCACATTGGTCAGAGCAGCTTCCCACATGCCATGGCCATTGGTGATATAAATTGCGACGTTGCCCGTTGTTCCTGCCACGTATTTCAGGTCGGGAATAATCGTGTCTGTGATCTCGTGAAGCTCGCCCGTGTAAATATTCGGGGACGCACGGCTCATGGCACGGATAACCGCTTCGGGCGTGACAGAAGGACCAGGAATTGCGAGATACGAACGACCATTTGCGACGGGCATAGATTTGTCCTTTTGATCAAAGTTGGGCCGACCATATTCTTCTTCAGCGCAAGGTCAACGGCCCATGGCTTGCCCTTGGTCCCACAAACCCGATAGACCAAGACAACCAAAACCAAAGGACCCGCCCCGTGAGCGAAGCCCCTACCAATCTTTCACAGCCTGACGTCTCGATGGCCCGC
>CAYWUN010000066.1:0-11710 GCA_964461315.1 uncultured Aestuarium sp. | reverse complement strand
TTTCACCAATCCAATCCACCGGGCTATCTCATTGAGCGCGTTCAAGGTGATGTCCAAGCGATCAACCAAGTTTGGACCAACCTCGCTACAGGGATCGGGCGTGACCTGATCGCCGTTTTTTGGCTTTTTGGCGTCGCCCTTTGGATTGATTGGAAATGGACACTTGGCGCGCTGATCGGAATTCCGATCCTACTTCTTCCCTCGCTACTAGCGCAAGGTTTTGTGCGGATCAAAGCTCGCCAAGCCCGCGAAGTTTCAGGCAAAATGTCCACCCGCCTTGACGAAGTCTTCCACGGCATCAACCCGATCAAACTCAATGCGCTCGAACACTATCAGTCCGCTCGCTATGGCGCTTTGGCCAATGAACGGGTCGATACCGAGGTAAAGAGCGCGCTGGGTCAGGCCGCGATCCCCGGCCTCATCGACGTAATGACAGGCGTTGGTTTTCTCTTTGTGCTTTTCTATGGCGGGACTCAGATTATCGAAGGCTCAAAGACAGTCGGCGAGTTTATGTCGTTCTTCACTGCAATGGCCTTGGCGTTTGAACCGCTGCGCCGCCTTGGTTCGATTTCAGGACTCGCACAAGCAGCGGGCGCCTCGATAGAGCGTGTGATGGAGATCTTTGACACCCACCCGACCTTGCTTTCGCCGACAAACCCGAAACCTGCTCCGAGCCAAGCACCAGAAATCGTTCTGAAAAACGTCGAACTTGCGTATGATGATTTGCCCGTTCTGCGCGGCACCAGCTTCACGGCGGAGGCAGGCAAAACAACTGCGCTCGTCGGTGCTTCCGGTGCGGGTAAGAGCACGATCTTTAATGTGCTTACTCGTTTGGTTGACGCCAAGAATGGCAAAGTGGTGATCGGTGGGACTGAAAATACGGACATTGCACTTGGAGATCTGCGCGGACTGTTCTCGGTGGTCACCCAAGACGCCGCACTCTTCGACGAAACACTGCGAGAGAATATCACACTTGGGAAAGTAGTCGCCGAGGACCACCTAAGAAATACGCTCGACGCCGCCCATGTGAGCGACTTCCTCCCGCGCTTGCCAAACGGCATTGATAGCCCAGCTGGGCCGCGCGGTTCAAACCTTTCGGGCGGTCAGCGTCAACGCGTTGCGATTGCCCGTGCACTTCTGCGTGACACGCCAATCCTTCTGCTCGACGAGGCGACCTCGGCACTCGACACGCGCTCGGAAGCCATCGTTCAGGATGCACTTGAGCAGCTATCGAAAGGGCGTACGACATTGGTCATTGCGCACCGACTGTCTACGGTGCGTAAAGCCAACAAAATTGTCGTGATGGACAAAGGTGTCGTCGTTGACCAAGGCACACACGAGGAACTTCTAGAACGTGGCGGCATTTATGCCGACCTCTATCGGATGCAGTTTGAACCTGATGATGAGCAGGCATAGATTGAGCTCAATTCAAGGAGCATTCTCATGAGCAAACGCGTCGTTCTCTCTGTGACAGGTTCGGATAGCCACAGCTTCCTTCAGGGGCTTGTGACGAACGATATGAAACGCGCCAAAGATGGGATCATCTACACGGCCCTTTTAACCCCTCAGGGAAAGCTAATCACCGATTTCTTTGTTGTTGGTGCAACAGACGGCTACCTCATCGATGTCGCTGCAAAGACTGCTCCTACTTTGTTCCAACGCCTTTCGATGTACAAACTTCGCGCTGACGTTCAAATCAATGAGACCACGCTTGTCGTTTCGACGGGTCTAGGTGCGATGCCGGAAGGAGCCGTGCGTGACCCTCGCGGTCCGCAGATGGGTTGGCGCTTTTACGGTAATGACGACATGAGCGACGATACCGACTGGGATGCCCAGCGCGTCGCGGAGTGCATTCCTGAACTTGGCCGCGAACTTAATGAAGAGAGCTACATTCTTGAAATGGGCTTCGAGCGGTTGAACGGCGTTGATTTTAAAAAGGGATGCTACGTCGGCCAAGAAGTCACAGCACGGATGAAGCACAAGACTGAACTGCGCAAAGGACTACGCCGCATCTCTCTTGCGGGACCCGTCCCAGAAGGCACCACGATCATGAGTGGCGATAAAGAAGCTGGGACCGTCCATACCGTATCGGGCAGAGATGCGCTCGCCTATTTGCGCTTTGATCGGATTTCCGAGGATATGAAAGCGGGCCCTGCCAGCGTTACTGTAATTTCTCAATAAAAAAGGCCCGACGAAATCGTCGAGCCTTAGAGATCAAGCGATCAAGCAAACGCTTATGCAGTTGCCTGAGCCTTTGCGATCAGCTTCTTGACCTTGAGTGCTTCGTTCGAAAGGTCAGCATCCTTTGCCTTAGCAAGGAACGCGTCGAGGCCACCGCGGTGATCAACGGAACGCAGAGCGGCCGAAGAAATACGGAAGCGGAACGAACGGCCCAGAACGTCGGACGAAAGAGTTACGTCCTGAAGGTTGGGCAGAAAACGACGACGGGTACGGTTTTTAGCGTGGCTGACATTGTTGCCAGACATCGGGCCTTTGCCGGTGAGTTCGCATTTACGCGACATGGTATCATCCTTTGTTATTAGTCCCGACCACCAGGGTCGGCTTGAGTTAAAGACTACGAATAGCCAAACGGGGCGCGGCAAGCCGAACCCAGTTCGAAGCGGCGGATAAGGGGATTCCGCCTTTGCGTCAACGAAAAAAGGCACCTCGGCCTATTTGATGGCGCGCGCAGACCGCGCCATGCCTTCCAAATCGGTTGCCCAAGCAAGATGTGCCTTGGTCGCCGCTTTGGCAAGTCGCGTCAGATAAAGCGGTGAGCTGCGACGCACAGAGCGGTGCATACCCGTCAGCGCTGCAAGAGACGGCGGATCCTTCACGGCCTCGCGAGTGATGATCGAGGCCACTCCCGCCTTAGCCATAACCTCGGTCGCGGGATGCCCACCGCACATCACCCGTGCGATGCGAACCTTGGGGTAAAGAGATTGAAGCATCCGAGCATGCTGCAAATCCCTTGGGCGCAATGTGTCGACAAGCATCACCCCGTTTAGATTAGGCAGAGCCCGCGAGGTCAAATCCCCAAGCGCCGTGTCAAACTCCCCTGCATCTTCGTGATAACGTTTCTCAAATGGCACAACGCTGGGATGGATCGAAAACTGAGGCGAGATCGCCAAAATCGAACGCGCACCGACTGTTTTGGCAAAGCGGAACGCGCCATACCCCCCCATAGAATACCCAATCATCTGTACAGCATCATAATTTGACGCAATTTCGGCCATCAGACTTTCGGCGACTTCGGTCTCGGGGTTTATGAACCAATCGTTTCGAGACACGCGAAGAGAAAGCTGATCAAAACCTGCTTCCACAAAGGTCTTGGACGGGTCCGGCGGATTAAACCCTGTGCGTTCTGTCTGCCTAAAATCAAAGCTAACGATCAGCTTGGAGCCGCCGCTGCGAAAATGATAGAGCCGAAGCCTCTCGCCTCCCCACATCAGCGCATCATCGGCTGACATCATACTCACAGCCCTTCCAGTACCTCAGATGCTGCTTTTGAGGGCGACACGCGGCCTTCTGCTACGGCGACCTCCTGAGCGGCGAGACGTGTTCTAAGATCGCTGTCGCCCGTAAGCCGAGCGAGAAGTTGAAGCCGCACTTCTTCATGGAACCAATAGCGCGCTTGTTCTGCACGGCGGCTTTCGAAATGGCCATTCTCGCGGCGCCACGAAATGAGCGCCTGCATTTCCTCCCACGCTTTCGGCAAACCATCGCCTTCAAAGGCAGAAACCGCCATTGCCTTGGGGAAATCGCTTGGGTCCTGAGGACGCTTGCGGAGCAAACGCAAAGCACCTGCATAGTCTGCGGTGGTCCGAATAGCCTGAGACTTGAGATCACCATCCGCCTTATTCACGAGGATCAGATCGGCAATTTCCATGATACCTCTCTTGACCCCTTGGAGCTCATCACCGCCGGCAGGTGCAAGAAGCAAGGTGAAAAGGTCGCACATTTCGGCAACCATAGTCTCGGATTGCCCCACGCCCACAGTTTCGATCAGAATGACATCAAATCCAGCTGCCTCGCAAAGCGCCACAGCCTCGCGCGAACGTCGAGCAACACCGCCCATTTGGGCCTGAGACGGAGAGGGGCGAATAAAGGCGTTTGGATTGCGAGACAGCTGCTCCATCCGCGTCTTATCGCCCAAGATCGAACCTCCCGAACGTGCCGAAGACGGGTCCACGGCCAAAACGGCAACCTTTAGCCCCTTTTCCGTCAACATCATTCCAAAGGCTTCGATAAAGGTCGATTTCCCAACACCCGGCGTACCAGAAAGCCCAATCCGAAGAGCCTGACGCTCTTTCCCGACCTTATCAAGCAACTCAAGCGCCTGAGCGCGGTGGTCGCTGCGTCCACTTTCAACAAGCGTTATTGCCCGTGCGAGCGCCCTGCGCTCACCAGCCCTGACCGCGATCGCGGTGGCGTCGATATCAAGTTGACCTCTCATGACACCTTCTTAGCGAGGATGAGGCATCTGTCTAGTGTCCGAAGGACGCATAGCGCTTGACCTTGCCGCGCTGGGATGCACCTTGACGGTCATGACATCGCTCCCCCACGCCTTTGACACATGGTTCGCATCGCGCGGTTGGTCCCCCCACCCTCATCAAATTGCTATGATCGAAAAGTCGCAAGCAAAGGCGATGTTGATGATCGCGCCGACGGGTGGAGGCAAGACGCTTTCGGGCTTCCTGCCAAGCTTGATTGAACTCGCTGATGGGGAACACAAAGGCCTCCATACACTCTATATTTCCCCGCTAAAGGCACTCGCGACGGACATCAAACGTAACCTGCTTAAACCGGTTGCGGACATGAACCTCCCAATTCGGATCGAAGACCGAACCGGCGATACCACCCAAACCGCGAAGCGCCGCCAACGTGCTGATCCACCTCATGTCCTCCTAACGACGCCTGAAAGCCTTGCGCTCCTCATTAGCTATGAAGATGCGCCGCGCATGTTTGCAGGCCTCAAACGGGTGGTGATCGACGAAGTCCATGCCCTGAGTGAGAGCAAACGCGGCGACCAGTTGATGTTGGCTCTTTCTCGGCTTGAAACACTTGCCCCCGGACTTCGCCGTGTCGGGCTCTCGGCCACAGTCGATTCTCCAGAGACCTTGGCCCTTGAAATCGCGCCTTCGACCGAAAGCTGCGAAATTCTCTTTGCCGACCCCGGTCCTGAACCTGACATCTCTATGCTGGTCACAGATGCGGCGCCACCTTGGGCAGGCGGCGGTGCAAAATATGCCATTCCCGCGGTGCTCGAAGAGGTGAAACGCCACAGAACGACGCTCATCTTTCATAATACTCGGGCACAGGCAGAAATCTTCTTTCATAACCTTTGGCTTGCGAACGAAGAAAACCTGCCAATCGGTATCCACCATGGCTCACTGTCTCGCGAACAACGCGAAACGGTAGAACGCGCAATGACCGAGGGCACGCTTCGAGCAATTGTCTGCACCGGCTCACTTGATTTAGGGATCGACTGGGGCGACGTAGATTTGGTTATCCAAATCGGGGCCCCAAAAAACGTTAAGCGCCTCGTCCAACGGATCGGCCGCGCGAACCATCGCTACAACGCTCCATCCAAAGCACTCCTTGTTCCTGCCAACCGCTTTGAAGTCGTCGAATGTGTCGCCGCTCTGGAAGCAGCCCGTGCACATGATCTTGACGGGGAGCCGAAAGGTTCTGGACCGCTCGACGTTTTGTGCCAACATATTTTAATCCGTGCCTGCGCAGGCCCTTTTGACGCCAAAGAACTCCTCGCAGAAATTCGAACAATTGGCGCCTACCGCACTCTCAGTCGCGCCACTTTCGACGATTGCCTCGACTTTGTAGCTACAGGTGGCTACGCCCTTCGCGCCTACGACAAATGGAAACGCCTCATCGAGCGCAAGGATGGCCTTTGGTATCTGCGCGACCCAAGAAGCGCGCGCAATATCCGCATGAATATCGGCACCATTCAGGACACTGATACCCTAAAGGTGCGCATGCGCGGTGCGGGCAAGGCACTCGGGGAAGTCGAAGAGGGGTTTGCGTCCTCTCTCACTCAAGGCGATACCTTTTTGATAGGCGGCCAAATCGTCCGCTACGAAGGTCTTCGCGAACTGACCGTCGAAGTGTCGCGGTCCGCCTCCAAGACCCCCAAAGTCGCCACCTTCAACGGCACAAAATTCGCAACGTCAACACGGCTGAGCGAGCGGATACTGTCGATATTGAATGACCCTTCATGGCCAAACCTGCCGCCCCACACGGCTGAATGGCTCGACCTTCAGCGCCAAGTCTCTGCGATGCCGCAAAATGGAAGCATCCTTGTCGAAACCTTTCCATTTGAGAACAGACATCACGTCTGTCTCTATGGCTTTGCAGGGCGTAACGCTCAGCAGACCCTTGGACTATTGGTAACGCGGCGCATGGAAACCATGGGGCTGGACCCGTTGGGTTTCGTCGCGACCGACTATGCGACGCTTATCTGGGGGTTGGAAGAGGTAACCTCGCCTGCCGCTTTACTGGACACGCATATTCTCCGAGACGATTTGGAGCACTGGCTCTCTGGGAATGCGGTTATGAAACGCACTTTCCGTGCCGCAGCGACCATTTCAGGCCTTATCGAGCGCAAGAGCCCGCAAGCCCGCAAAACAGGACGCCAAGCCACTTTTTCTTCCGATATTCTCTATGACACGCTCGCAAAATATGACCCAGACCACCTCTTACTCAGGATTACAAAAGACGAAGCAATGCGTGGCCTCGTGGATTTTAGTCGAATCGAAGAGATGCTAGAGCGCACCCGTGGCCGGATTGAGCACCACAAACTAAAGCGGCCCTCCCCCCTTGCCGCCCCGCTATTCCTTGAGGTCGGAAAAGTGCCGGTCCTTGGCGCCGCGCGCGAACGCCTGCTGGAAGAAGAAGCCGAACGGCTCATCGCGGCCGTGGGCCTCAAGACCTAACTCACCTTTGTGCTCAAAATATCCCGGGGGACGTCTGCCATAGGCAGACGGGGGGCAGCGCCCCCTTGCTAATTAAACCTCTCGATGGCACAGAACGAAGTATGAACACGCATGTCTTCACCCTCAATTCGACGACACTCGAGGCCCGACCTTCGGGGGCACTCTTTATCCCCAGCGTTAAAACCATAGTTGTCTCAGACTTGCACCTCGGTAAATCCGATCGCATCGCGCGGCGATCAGGACTACTCGTCCCGCCGTTTGAAAATCGCGACACCTTATTGCGGCTCGAAGCCGAAATCGACGCAACCAATCCCCAAACCATTATTTGCCTCGGAGACAGTTTTGACGACATAGCGGCAAGTCACAGCCTTTCAGAGGATGAAACGCTTTGGCTCACTCGGCTTCAAGCGGGTCGAAACTGGATTTGGGCCGAAGGCAACCATGACCCCGGCCCGATTGAACTCGGTGGCACCCACCGCACAGAGGTTGTCATAGAAAACCTGACTTTCCGACATATAGCCCAACCTGACGCCCAAGGCGAAGTCTCTGGGCACTACCACCCCAAACACCGCCTCGGCGGCCAGAGCCGTCCTGCATTTCTTTACGACAAACATCGCCTGATCCTGCCCGCGTTTGGAACCTATACAGGCGGTCTTTGGACGGATGCCCCTGTTCTCAAGGCACTCCTCAAAGGTCCGGCGATTGCCGTGCTTATAGGTCGCAAAGCAATCGCTGTTCCCGTCCTTTAGTCAATTTTCGAAAAATCCCCGCTTGCCTTTGCCCCTATTGATAGAGCATTGACATGCACTTAGAGCGCCCCAGTTGGTGCAGTGCTGCACGTTTTGTACGAATTTGAAGGAATACCGATGCCTGTTGTGGTTGTGGAATCTCCGGCTAAGGCCAAGACAATTAACAAATATCTGGGTTCCGACTACACTGTTTTGGCATCTTTCGGGCACGTGCGCGACCTGCCCCCCAAAGATGGCTCGGTAGATCCTGAACACGATTTCGAGATGCAATGGGAAATCGCAAACGACAGCAAAAAACACGTTAAAGCGATTGCCGATGCCCTAAAAGACGACAACGCTCTTATTCTCGCGACCGACCCTGATCGCGAAGGGGAAGCGATTTCATGGCACCTCCAAGAAGCGCTCACTGCACGCAAAGCGATCAAAAAGGACACCGCCGTAAGCCGCGTCACGTTCAACGCAATCACCAAGGCCGCAGTCACCGAAGCCATGCAGAACCCACGTCAGGTTGATGCACCGCTGGTCGAAGCTTACCTTGCACGACGCGCACTTGATTATCTAGTGGGCTTCAACCTTTCGCCCGTTCTGTGGCGCAAGCTTCCTGGCGCAAAGTCCGCTGGCCGAGTTCAATCGGTGTGTCTGCGTCTCATCGTCGAACGTGAAATGGAAATCGAGGCGTTTCGCGCTCAAGAATACTGGTCTGTTAAGGCCATACTTTCAAACCCGCGCGGACAGGAATTCGAAGCTCGTCTAACGACGCTCGCCGGCAAAAAACTCGAAAAATTCGATCTGTCGAACGCGACCCAAGCCGAAATGGCGGTTCAGGCGATCACTTCACGCGATTTGACCGTCGCCTCCGTCGAGGCAAAGCCCGCGTCGCGCAATCCGTCGGCGCCCTTTATGACCTCAACTCTCCAGCAGGAAGCGAGCCGCAAGTTTGGCATGGGTGCACGTCAGACCATGAGCGCAGCACAGCGTCTCTATGAAGCGGGTCTTATTACCTACATGCGTACCGACGGCATCGACATGGCGCCCGAGGCTGTGATGGCTGCACGTGATGCAATTAAGCAGAACTTTGGCGACAAATACCTGCCGTCCAGTCCGCGCATGTATAAGAACAAGGCAAAAAACGCTCAGGAAGCGCACGAATGTATTCGTCCGACAGATATGTTCCTGACCACTGAAAAGGCCAAGATCGCAGACGCCGATCAGCGCAAGCTCTATGACTTGATCTACAAGCGCACCATTGCCAGCCAAATGTCCGCCGCGCAAATGGAGCGCACCACGGTCGATATTTCCTCCGCCGATGGCCAAGTCATTTTGCGCGCCACGGGTCAGGTCATGCTCTTTGAAGGTTTCATCGCGGTCTATGAAGAAGGCCGCGATGACTCGGTCGTCGATGATGATGACAAGCGCCTGCCGCAACTTGCTGTGGGGGAAAAGACCGTCAAGAAAGACGTGCAGCCCGAGCAACACTTTACTCAGCCCCCGCCCCGCTACACCGAGGCAACCTTGGTCAAGCGTATGGAAGAGCTCGGCATTGGCCGCCCCTCGACCTATGCCTCTATTGTCACCACCATTCAGGATCGTGACTATGTGACCAAAGACAAAGGCCGCCTGATCCCTCAGGACAAAGGCCGCTTGGTCACCGTATTCCTCACGAATTACTTCAAGCGCTATGTGGAATACGATTTCACCGCTGGCCTTGAGAATGAGCTTGATGAGGTCAGCGCAGGCGATGCCAACTATAAAGAAGTATTGAGCCGCTTTTGGCGCGATTTCTCCGCCGCGATTGCTGAAACATCAGAGCTTCGCATCACCGATGTGCTCGATAAAATCAACGAAGTCCTAGAGCCGCACCTTTTCCCTGCCAAAGAAGACGGCAGTGATCCGCGGGCTTGCCCAACCTGTGGGCAGGGTCGCCTGTCGATGCGAACCGCACGTTCTGGCGGCGCTTTCATCGGCTGCTCGAACTATCCCGAATGTCGCTACACCCGTCCCTTCGGCCCTCCGGGGATGGAGGAGACCGGCATTGGCCCCGACGGTAAGCTTCTGGGTCACGACGATGGCGATCCCATTTCGCTCCGCGATGGCCGCTTTGGACCCTATGTCCAGCGCGGAGAAGCGAATGAGGACAATCCCAAACCGCCACGCGCATCACTTCCTAAGGGATGGGAAGCATCCAGCGTTGATTTGGAAAAGGCTCTTACCCTTTTGAACCTCCCGCGCGAGATCGGGCCTCACCCTGATGACGGAGAGATGATTGAAGCGGGTATTGGCCGCTATGGTCCGTTCGTCAAACATGGCCGCGTCTACGCGAACATAAAAGAAGTCGATGAAGTCTTCACCATCGGCATGAACCGCGCTGTAGAATTGCTTGCTCAAAAGGCGGCAGGACGGGGTGCGCGCGCCGTTGCTAAACCGCTCAAAGAACTGGGCGACCACCCAGACGGTGGCTCGATGGCCGTGATGGAAGGCCGCTACGGTCCTTACATCAAGTGGGAAAAGGTCAATGCAACGCTTCCCAAAGGCACCGCGCCAGAAGATGTGACCCCTGAAATGGCTTTGGAACTCGTCAACGCCAAAGCAGCAACGAAGGGCGGCAAAAAGAAAGCCGCCGCGAAAAAGCCGGCGGCCAAGAAAACGGCCGCCAAAAAGCCAGCGGCCAAAAAGACCACCAAAAAAGCCGTAAGCGAAGAATGATAGAACAGCAGGCCACGCGCCTGCTGTTTCTTTTTAGTGTCCCGTAATTTCAAATTCTGCGTTGGCGGTGCGATCAGCTTTTTACTGTGAACACACAGCCATCAGAGATAAGCTCTGGCGGAGTTAGGCAAAGCGCTTTTGCAACGGTCCACGCTGCAAGAACCTTTGGCACATAAACGCGTGTCTCAACATAGTCTGGAACGCCGCCATTGTCGCGTATCGTGCCTTCGCCTGCATTATAGCCAGCGAGAACAAGAATTGGGTCACCGTCAAAGACATCCATGAGCCAATCAAGATAGGCGACGCCGCCCTTGATGTTATCGACCGGATCAAATGGGTCTCGCACCCCAAATCGGTCCGCCGTTGCTGGCATAAGTTGCATCAAGCCCAGTGCGCCTGCGCGGCTTGTGGCATTACTCTGCCCCGCACTTTCGACAGCGATTACAGAAAGCACCAGCGCGGGTGAAACCTTGGTATCAATTGTTGCCAGCAAAATGTCGCGTCCATGTCGTGACGCAATCTTGGTCAGTGCGTCCAGACTGGGCGGCTCGACTCTCTCGGCATCTGACGCTTTTGCCATGGCCTCCAGCGCGAGAACCAATCGGCCAGGCACGTTGTCCTCAAGCTTTGGCGAAATCGCCTGCCAGAACCAAGTGACTTGACTTGCTTGTGGCACCGCTCCCCCGACAGCTCCGAAGATATCAGAAGATGCCACTGCGCTCCCTGCCGGAGCTGGCGCAGAGGGAGCACTCGGTGCGCGTGGTTCGACCTGAACATTGATCCGCGGCCCTGTACCCGTCGGGACTGTGACGCGCTTGAACGTAAAGTCAGGCTGCAAACGATCGCCCTCGGCAAGAGCAGCCCCCGAAGAGAACAACGCGGTTATCGCAAGTATCAAAGTCATTTTCCGCATGTGCGGATCACCTGCTCGTTTTCTTTTCCCTATCGGTAACAAAAAAAGCCCAGCCTGTCCTTTCCTAAGCGCTCATTTTCAACCTTTTCGAGCAAATTGCCGCCGTAATGTCACGACCAAGAACCATTGAAACATGGTTCTTAGAATTTTATATTATTTAAAATCAATTACTTAATATAATTTCTCAAAAAAATACGCACATCAAAAAATGGAACCATTGGAGTCCAAATTCCGCCCCAATCGGGCGGCTATATAGGCTCATCCAAAGCCGGACAGCCTCGGAACAGACGAGCAAAACAACCGGTGAAGATGTTGAAAACGAAGCGACTATTTCCCTGAGGAGGGACGACTATGCTGAACTTTATCAAAAACTTCCGCCGCGACGAAGACGGTGC
>CAYWUN010000065.1:0-16527 GCA_964461315.1 uncultured Aestuarium sp. | reverse complement strand
CGTCGATATGAACGAAACGAAAATCGCAGCCAAAGGCGTACAGGTCTATTACGGCACTACACATGCTATCAAGGACGTATCGATTGAGGTTCCCGCACGCACGGTTACCGCATTCATTGGACCTTCGGGCTGTGGAAAATCGACGTTTTTGCGCTGTCTCAACCGCATGAACGACACCATTGATATCTGCCGAGTTGAGGGCGATATCCGCCTCGATGGCGAGGACATTTATGACAAGCGTGTGGACCCCGTGCAGCTTCGAGCAAAGGTCGGCATGGTGTTCCAAAAGCCCAATCCGTTCCCTAAGTCGATCTATGACAACGTTGCTTATGGTCCGCGCATCCACGGCCTAGCAAAGTCCAAATCGGACCTCGATGAAATCGTCGAAAAGGCACTTCGCCGTGGAGCGATCTGGGAAGAGGTAAAAGACCGTCTTCATGCACCTGGGACTGGCCTTTCTGGTGGTCAGCAACAACGTCTTTGCATTGCCCGCGCTGTTGCAACGGAACCCGAAGTCCTTTTGATGGACGAGCCTTGCTCTGCTCTTGACCCGATTGCCACCGCACAGGTTGAGGAACTGATTGACGAACTGCGTGCACAGTATTCAGTCGTAATCGTCACGCACTCGATGCAGCAGGCCGCGCGCGTAAGCCAAAAAACAGCGTTTTTCCATCTCGGCAATCTCGTCGAATTTGGCGAAACGGTCCAAATTTTCACCAATCCCCGCGATCCTCGCACCGAGAGCTATATCTCGGGCCGCATCGGTTAAGGTAAGGAGCCATCATGATCGACCAACACATCGCTTCGGCCTACGACCGCGACCTAGAAGCCATTCAAGCGCTCCTCATCAAGATGGGCGGACTTGTTGAAGAGGCGATCCTTTTGGGCGCACAGTCGCTTGAAACGCGGGATACCGAGCTTGCCGACAAGGTGCGGGCAGGGGACAAAGTCATCGACGCGCTCGAGCTTCAGATCAATGAAGAAGCCGCGCGTACGATTGCACTCCGCGCGCCTGTTTCCAAAGATTTGCGTACCATCCTGACGGTGCTTCGCGTGAGCGCCAGCCTCGAACGCATTGGTGACTATGCAAAAAACATGGCAAAGCGCACTCATGTTCTTGCAGAGCAGCGGCAGATTAGTGGACCTGACGCAGCACTCCGCCGTATGGCCCGAGAAGTTCAAGAAATGCTTCGGGACGCGCTTGACGCTTTCGTCCGCCGTGATGCAGCATTGGCTGAAGATGTGCGCCAGCGTGACCACGATGTAGACCAAATGTATAACGCGCTTTTCCGCGAGTTCTTGACGTTCATGATGGAAGATCCGCGCAATATTACGGGCTGTATGCACCTTCATTTCATTGCAAAAAACGTAGAACGCATGGGCGATCTTGTGACCAATATGTGCGAACAGATCATCTATCTTGTGACAGGTGAATTGCCCGAAGAACCACGTCAAAAAGGCGACCAGACCGAGATTTTTGGAGGCGGGGTATGAGTCAGAAACCTCACATTCTAGTCGTAGAAGACGAAGAGGCTCAACGTGAGGTCTTGGTCTACAACCTCGAATCTCAAGGGTTTCGAGTATCTGAGGCCGCAACAGGCGACGAAGGCCTTTTGCTTCTATCCGAGGATCAACCTGATGTTCTTGTCCTTGATTGGATGCTCCCAAATGTTTCTGGGATTGAAATTTGCCGTCAGATAAAGACCAAACCTGAGACCCGTGATTTGCCTGTAATCATGCTTTCCGCGCGTTCCGAAGAAGTGGACCGTGTACGAGGCCTAGAGACAGGTGCAGACGATTACGTTGTTAAGCCGTATTCGGTCTCTGAACTCATGGCCCGTATCAAGACACAACTTCGCCGCGCACGACCAACATTGGTTGGTCAGGTGATGGCATATGAGGACATCGAGCTTGATGCCGAAACGCATCGCGTTTCTCGCGCTGGCGAACAAATAAAACTTGGACCAACCGAGTTTCGCTTGCTTTCGACGCTCATTGAAAAGCCTGGACGCGTATGGTCACGTGATCAATTGCTTGATCGTGTTTGGGGCCGTGACATCTATGTGGACACACGAACAGTTGACGTTCATGTCGGGCGGCTGCGCAAAGCTCTCACAGCGTTGGGGGGCAACGATCCAGTTCGCACGGTTCGAGGCGCTGGCTACTCACTAGGGTAAAGCGTCCTGAGCCATATTGAGTGGTCTATACAAGATTCGTATAATATGTATTATGTAACTAAATGGATCGAAAACCCTCGGTTAATTCTCAAGATCGCTTTCTTTCCCATTGATAACGCGTCCAGATTTGCTGGGTCGAAAAACTAGTCTTAGGTTGATTACTGTCTCCCCAACGACAACCTCAACAAATCGTGAGCTAGATTGGGAACCGTGAACGCTAACTCAAGTAGCGAAAAGACGATGAGTATGTATTAACCAATCGTGAATTTTGGGAATCGTTCTGGTCACGAGACTCCCATGGTTTCCACCTCTTCCCATCTAGAGGTGTTGGTTAATGAGTACGCGGCGCGTTGAATTTCATCGCGCCGCTTTTTGTTTGGGACAAAGAAAAAGGCCCGCGCAAAGCACGGGCCTTAACTCATCTTATATGATCGGCAATTAAGCCTGGTTCATACGAGCAACTTCAGCTGCGAAATCGTCAGCTTCTTTTTCGATGCCTTCGCCGACTTCGAGACGAACGAAACCAGTGATGGTTGCGCCAACTTCTTTGGCAGCAGCTTCAACTGTCAGATCTGGGTTCACAACGAACGCCTGACCAAGAAGCGTGGACTCAGCAACGAACTTGGCCATACGACCAACGATCATCTTTTCGATCACAGCTTCGGGCTTGCCCGATTCACGTGCGATGTCCATCTGGACCTGCTTTTCCTTTTCGACAACTGCCGGATCAAGGTCAGCTTCCGAAAGCGATGCTGGGTTAGCCGCTGCGATGTGCATTGCAACCTGACGGCCAAATGCTTCGTCGCCGCCGTTCATAGCAACGAGAACGCCGATCTTGCCCATGCCTTCAGCAGCAGCGTTGTGGACATAGGTCACAACGGTTTCGCCTTCGAGGCGTGCCATGCGGCGGAGGGTCATGTTTTCACCGATCTTAGCGATCGCATTGGTGAGAACGGTTTCAACAGCAGTGCCGTTGATTTCAGCAGCCTTGAGTGCGTCAACGTCAGCGACGTTAACAGCAGCAGCAGCGATCGAGGAAACCATAGACTGGAATTCGCCGTTCTTCGCAACGAAGTCGGTTTCCGAGTTGATTTCAACAGCAACGCCAACGCCACCGTTTACAGCAACGGCAACAAGGCCTTCTGCTGCGGTGCGGCCGGATTTCTTAGCTGCTTTAGCGAGACCTTTGGTGCGGAGCCAGTCAACTGCTGCTTCCATATCGCCATCGGTTTCAGTCAGAGCCTTCTTGGCGTCCATCATGCCGGCGCCGGTCGACTCGCGGAGTTCTTTCACCATAGCTGCGGTGATAGCCATCTTGCGTCTCCTTAAAATGAGGGTGCCGGGCAGTGCATACCCCTGCCCGGTATCAGATTTGCGAAAAAGCGCGCCTTAGTTGGCAGCAGCAGCTTCTTCAGCGAGAACTTCTTCAGCCAGTTCTTCAACTGCGCCGAGGTCAACACCTGCTTTGGAAAGCTGGTCCGACATACCGTCGAGAGCTGCACGTGCAACGAGATCGCAGTAGAGCGACAGTGCACGCGATGCGTCGTCGTTGCCAGGGATGACATAGTCAACGCCATCGGGCGAGCAGTTGGTATCAACAACTGCAACAACCGGAATGCCAAGCTTTTTAGCTTCGAGGATTGCGAGGTCTTCTTTGTTCACGTCGATGATGAACAGAAGATCCGGAACGCCGCCCATCTCACGGATACCGCCGAGCGAAGCCTGAAGCTTGCCCTGCTCACGCTCCATGCCGAGACGCTCTTTCTTGGTGAGACCTTCGAAACCGCGCTCAGCAGCTTCGTCAATCATCTTGAGACGGTTGATCGACTGGGAAACGGTCTGCCAGTTGGTGAGCGTGCCGCCGAGCCAACGGTGGTTCATGTAATACTGTGCGCACTTCTCTGCAGCTTCGGCGATCGGCTTCTGAGCCTGACGCTTGGTGCCAACGAAGAGAACGCGGCCGCCCTTTGCAACGGTGTCACGAACTACCTGAAGAGCCTGGTCCAGCATAGGAACAGTCTGGGTAAGGTCCATGATATGGATGCCGTTGCGCGAACCGTAGATGTATTTCTGCATCTTCGGGTTCCAGCGCTGGGTCTGGTGGCCGAAGTGAACGCCAGCTTCAAGGAGCTGACGCATGGAAAACTCTGGAAGAGCCATGTCTTTATTCCTTTCCGGTTTAGCCTCAGCGGGGGATCAGGCGTTTGCCCAACCGGTGGATGATATGGGATTTCTCCCCATAGCACCCGCCCCCGCTTGCGGAGTTAAGTAGCGCTGCCTTACTTGCTGTTATGGGTATTGGCAAGTCACAAGAGAGATAAAAAGCACGGATTTTAGATGAAAACCGGTGAATTTCAAAGGATCGTGCGCTCAAAGAACCAAAAGCCACCAACAAAAGCTATTCCGACCGATGCAGGAATGGAAATCACGCGGCGATACCATTCTTTTTTGCCCCACCAGAACCCTACAGTACCAAAGGCCACCAAGATCACGGCGAGTTGTCCAAATTCGACGCCAACGTTAAAGCCCAAGAGCGCTGGGATGAAATTGTCAGCTGGCAATCCGTATTCCCCCAAAACGCTCGCAAATCCGAGGCCATGTAACAGGCCAAACAGAAACACAACGACGGGACGCGATTTGCTCAGGCCTTTTGTGAGTGTGTTTTCAACTGCAACGAACACGATAGACGCCGCGATTAATGGCTCGACAATTGCGCCGGGCGCTTTGACGTAGCCAAGCGCGGCGAGCGCTAGCGTCAGCGTATGGGCAAGTGTAAACGCCGAAATTTGAAGCAACAGAGGTCTTATCTGAGTGCTTAAAAAGAACAGTCCCAACACAAACAAAATGTGGTCAAGTCCCAGCGGCACAATATGCTCAAACCCTACGGGAATGTAGAAAACAAAGGCACCGCTTGCCGACATTTGGTCGCCGCCCGACAGCTGTATCGGCGGTGTTGTTTCACCTGGTGCGAGATAAGCGTCATAAGGCTCCTCGACACCCATCTGGCGGATAACAATCGCACCAAGATCTTCTGCCCACGAAAATTCGACCGAAGTCGCATTTGATGGCAAATCTGCTGAGAACGTTATGAACGAAGACCGCGGAATTGAGACATCACCAATCTCAGTGACCTCAACGGCATCCAAGGACACAACAGGTTCCGCCCCCCCTGCTCTGATCGATATTTTCTCAGCTATTTCCGGCCAATGCGCCTCGAACTCGGCCTTTAACACCTCAGGTTCCAGCGCGCGAAGTCGATCATAATTTTCGGCCTCTGGCGCTTCATTCGTATCGCTTACTTCCGCAAGGTTCACGCCCGCGACGATGCCTTCGATGTTGGTCTCAACCTTAAATGTTAGACGGCCCTCAACGACCTCCATATCCGCAATTGCGGGCATGACTTCGTGCGCAAGCACATTCAAAGGGATCAAAATCACGAATACGAGAGTTGACAGGAATGTCTTCAGTGCCACCCTACTCCCAACCACAAAGGAAATGTTCATGCGTCTCTTATTCCTCTCTGCGCTCTTAATTCTGCCTCTCGCGGCGTCTGCGCATGAACTCTGGATAGAACCGGTTCAGTATCAAATTCATCCAGATGCTAAAGCGCAAGCTCGACTTGTCAACGGAGAAGCTTTTGGAGGCGTGGAGCTCGCCTACTTCCCTAATCGGATAGAAGAATTCAGCGTTTATAATGGTAACGATGTCATTGATGCCGAAACCCGTATCGGTAACAAACCTGCTCTTGAAATGAACCAACTGCCACTAGGCCTAAACATCCTTGTATACCAGTCCAAACCTGCAGAGCTAACCTACAAGGACCCAAAGAAATTCGAGAATTTCCTTGCACATAAAGACCTTCATTTCACGATGGAGGATCATATCGCCCGTGGCTTTACCCCAGAAAAAATCACCGAGGTTTACACGCGATTTTCAAAATCGCTCGTCGCCGTTGGAGATGGAATTGGAGGCGATCAAGAGATCGGCTTACTCACTGAAATCGTTGCGTTAACGAACCCTTACAAGCTTGACGGACCAATGCAGGTAAAGCTTCTCTATCAGAGTGAACCGCGTGCCAATGAGCAGATCGAGATTTTTGAACGTGCTCCCGATGAAAGCGTTCAAGCGAAGACCGTTAGAACTGATGAAAACGGGATTGCGAACATCCCAGTTCAAGCCAACCACGAATATATGCTCGATGCAGTCGTCATGCGAATTCCGTCGGACGCAGATGCAAAAGAGTATAGCGCGATGTGGGAATCCCTTTGGGCCAACCTCACGTTCTTTGTGCCAGAGTGACGTAATACCTTGCAGCGGTTTTCAAGGCTTGTCATGAGTGAGACATGAAGAGCTTTGACATCCTCTGTATCGGTTCAGTCCTTTGGGACATCATCGGGCATACGCGACGGGATATGCATTACGGTGCTGACATGCCGGGGCTAATTCGCCGTATTCCCGGCGGTGTTGCGATGAATATAGCGATGACGTTCCGTAGGTTCGGCGTCACGCCTTCGGTGCTTACACATATCGGACTGGATCGCGAGGGCGACGAAATCCTTGCCGCCTGCGAAGAGCTTGGGATCGTGGCCGAACATGTGTATCGCTCGCCTGATTTAGCCACCGACAGCTATATGGCGATCGAAGATCCAAAGGGGCTAGTCGCAGCGATAGCCGATGCTCATTCGCTCGAAAGCGCAGGCAACGCCATTTTGTCACCCCTCTCGAACGGTGAAATCGGGTCCGAGGAAACGCCCTTTGACGGCATCATCGCGCTCGACGGCAATCTTACCACGGAACTCCTTTCCGAAATCGCTGCATCGCCGCTCTTTGCCAAAGCAGACCTTCGCGTGGCTCCCGCTAGTCCTGGCAAAGCTGAACGGCTCAAGGCGCTTTATCGCCATCCAAACGTGACGCTCTACGTTAATCTCGAAGAGGCTGGGTTAATCTGCGACACTAGCTATAGCAACTCTGCCGAGGCGGCGGCGGGTCTGATCTTTCATGGCGCTGGCCGTGTCCTCGTCACCGATGGCCCG
This sequence comes from uncultured Aestuarium sp., assembly GCA_964461315.1. Classification (GTDB taxonomy): domain Bacteria; phylum Pseudomonadota; class Alphaproteobacteria; order Rhodobacterales; family Rhodobacteraceae; genus Marivivens. The sequence goes on along the minus strand of CAYWUN010000065.1, from coordinate 9,317 downwards.
AGAAGCGCATCCGAGGCCACTGGGCCTGACGTCTTGACCGCATATCCGCCCTCTGTTGTCAGTTCCCGTGTAACAGGTGCAGGCGATACCTTTATGGCGGCTCATATCACCGCCGAGCGCAATGGCGCTTCGCGTCTAGACGCACTCAACTTTGCCCTGCAAGCAGCGGCACACTACGTTTCCGGAGACACCCCCGCATGATCCCTATGTCCTTTTCCCCCGAAGTGACCCAAGCGCTCAAGAACGGCGATGCCCTCGTTGCACTTGAAAGCACAATCATCACACATGGCATGCCTTGGCCGCAGAACGTCGAGACAGCGCGCCGCGTTGAACAGACAGTGCGCGACAATGGCGCAGTGCCTGCCACGATGGCCGTGATCAATGGAACTTTGCATGTCGGGCTCACTGATGAAGAACTCGACACTCTGGGTCAGGCAAAGAATGTGGCGAAACTCTCGCGTGCTGATTTTGCGGCTTGCCTCGCCTCAGGCGGCACCGGAGCAACAACTGTCGCCGCAACCATGATTGCCGCGCAAATCGCTGGAATTGGGGTCTTTGCAACGGGTGGAATTGGTGGGGTGCACCGCGGGGCCGAACTTTCGTTCGACATTTCTGCGGACCTTCAAGAACTTGCTCAGACGCCAGTCACCGTGGTCGCAGCGGGCGCAAAAGCGATCCTCGACCTTCCCAAAACATTCGAAGTCCTCGAGACGCTCGGCGTACCTGTCATTGCCTATAGTCAAAACATGCTGCCCGCTTTCTGGTCGCGTAACTCTGGCCTTCCTGCCCCAATTCGTATGGACAGTGCAGATGAAATCGCACGCGCTCAGATTATGCGTGGCGAGCTTGATATTCCCGGCGGCCAGCTAGTCGCAAACCCGATCCCGATTGAGGCAGAAATCCCGGCCGAGGAACTCGCTCCTGTAATTGAGCAAGCGCTTCGCGAGGCAGATGAGCAAAAAGTCAGCGCAAAAGCCGTCACTCCGTTCTTGCTTCAGCGCATTTTTGAGCTGACCGAAGGTAAATCACTGGTCGCAAATATTGCGCTTGTCATGAACAACGCAAAGCTTGCGGCCCAAATTGCCATCTCGCTGAAAAATCTTGGTTAACCATTGCGGTTACCTTTCCCGTTTCTTAGTTTGAAAACAACACTGTTCTTGTGGGTGCCAAGGTGACCAATCCAATCCAGATCGAGAAATCCTCGCGTGGAATTTTTGCGAAACTACGGAATAATTTCTTAGCTGGCCTTGTCGTCGTTGCGCCCATCGGGATCACCATATGGCTGTTCTGGACCATCACAGGATGGATCGACAGCTTTGTCTGGCCGTTCGTGCCACGGATCTATCACCCTGATGTTCTGATCAATCGTTGGTTTGGGGATTTGAATCCAGCCTCGCCTAATCACCTCAATATTGACGTGCGCGGGATTGGGGTCGTCATATTCCTCATCTTCACGCTTGTTGTCGGCAGTATTGCCAAGGGTGTCCTTGGTCGTTCTCTGATCAAATGGGGTGAAGGTATTGTCTCGCGCATGCCTGTCGTTCGCTCAGTCTATAACGGCGCCAAGCAATTGGCAGAGACTGTTTTCGCTCAATCCGAAAGCAGTTTTGATCGCGCCTGTCTTGTCCAGTATCCTCGCCCCGGCCTCTATGCGATTGCCTTCGTCTCGACCAAGGCAAAGGGAGAAATCGCCGCGAAGGTGCCGACAGGAGATAACATCATCACTGTGTTTCTGCCGACAACGCCAAATCCAACATCGGGTTTTCTTTTGTTTCTTCCCGAAGACGAGATTATTCCGCTCGACATGACGGTCGAAGATGCCGCGAAACTCGTGATTTCAGCTGGCCTTGTCTATCCGCAACCAAAGGCCACGATGGACAAAGCAATTGCGGAAAATAGGTCTTAGCCGAACATTTCCTCTAGATCGACAGTTCCGCGCTTACCCAAATCGTCTTTGTGATTGGTAAGGAACCGATCCATCGCCTCGCGCCCTGCTCCGAACAGACGAGCCAAAGTCACAGGTGTCGGGAATAGCTTTGTTGCCACCGACAACTCGTTCATGAGTTCATTGTCACCGACCATATGAAGGTTCACGTCCTTCATCGAGCCTTTGGTCACGGACCCACCTTCCAGAAGACGCTTTACGAAACTAATCGCGCGCATCTCGCGCAGCAACGATGAATTGAAGCTAATCTCGTTGATCCGATTTTGGATCGACGGACCATCAAGCGGGATTTCCTCTCGCTCAAGCGGATTGATATTCACGATCAGGATATCGTCCGGCAAATGGGGCAAATAGAGCGGGAAAAGCGCTGGGTTGCCCGTGTAGCCGCCATCCCAATAAGACTCATCCCGCTCCGACTTTGGATCGTAAATTTCAACTGCATCAAAGAGCGTAGGCAAACATGCAGAAGCAAGGATCGTTTTCGGAGAAAGCTCCTCGCCTGTGAAAACTCGGATCTTGCCCGTCCGAACGTTTGTTGCACAAATATGAAGCTCTGGGCCTTCGCCTTTGCAAATCGCGTCCCAATCAAGCCGATCTGTGAGCTTTTCCAAAGGATTGCGAATAAACGGGCCGTACATCGCAGGTGTCATCATCCGCGCGGCGGCATCAAACATGCTATAAAAGGGTGAATATTCTATCGCCTTGGCCAGATAGCTGGCTGAATTGCCGAAAGGCGCAATCCATCGCGCAACCCGCGGGTCGGTTACGGCTCCAACCTGTTCCCAAAGATCACAAAGTGCTTCACGGGCACCCTCTCGGCCGCCCGTTGCGTATCCACTCTTGAACGCCGCTGCATTCAAAGCGCCTGCCGAAGTGCCGGAGATTGCCACCACTTCGATTTCTCGTTCCTCCAAGAGGCGATCAAGAGCGCCCCACGTCAGGGCGCCATGCGCCCCACCTCCCTGCAAAGCAAGGTTGAGGCGTATCACAGCGCGGTCCACCCACCATCTACGCTGATCGTTGTGCCCGTTATTTGAGCGGCAGCATCAGAGCATAAGAAAACTGTCGTTCCGCCAATTTGTTCAACAGTGGCGAACTCTTTCGACGGTTGACGCTCGAGCATGACTTTCTTGATGACCTCTTCACGGCCCATGTCATATTTCTTCATCGTATCGGGTATCTGAGCCTCAACGAGCGGCGTCAGAACGTAACCCGGACAGATCGCGTTGCAGGTAATTGCTTCTTCGGCCGTTTCGAGTGCCGTGACCTTGGTCAAACCGACGACACCGTGTTTCGCGGCGACATAGGCCGATTTATAGGGGGAAGCCGTCAGACCATGTGCCGAGGCAATGTTCACAACGCGGCCCCAACCCGCTTTGCGCATCATGGGAAGCGCAACAGCCGTGGTGTGGAATGCCGAAGACATGTTAATCGCAATAATGGCATCCCATTTTTCCAGAGGGAATTCATCGATCGGTGCGACGTGCTGAATACCGGCGTTGTTCACCAGAATATCACAAGCACCCGCCTTTTCGATTAATGCCCGAGCCTGATCAGCTTTGGAAAGGTCCGCCTGAATATAACGAACCTCGACACCAAACTCTTTGGCAAGATCCGCAGCGAGCGCGTGATCCTCGTCGCGATCCGTAAAGGAGTTAATAACTAGATTTGCACCTGCGCGCGCCAACTCTCGTGCAACTCCCAGACCAATCCCTGAATTTGATCCGGTGACGACGGCGGTTTTCCCTTTTAGCGACATGAAAGCGCTCCCTATGGCTTGAACTTACTAGGGATAATGCTGCAGATGCAAAATAGTTCAACACCTTGATTCTGAAACAAGCGATTCTATCGCGAAATCGGTTCAAAATTTGGTGTTGAGTTTGCTGAAAGCCCAAGAAAAAAACGCCAGCACGAGGCTGGCGTTAAGTTATTGAGGCAGGTTTCATACAGGCAAGAAACCTATCGAGCAGTGCGTCCTTTATAAGCAATCTATTGCCCGCCTCCAAGCTAAAAGTTTGAAAAGATTCAAAACCCGCTCTACGGTTTGTTCAACCGACATAAGGATTTGGGGGATTGTCTCTGAAATGACACCAAAGTTTTTCAAAGGTTTTCGAGCAACTGTAGCGACAGCGGCACTCATCGCTGTCGCCTCAATGGCTTCGGCTGAACCAAAACACGCAATAGCTATGTATGGCGAACCAGAGCTTGCACCTGATTTTGTGTCGCTCCCCTATGCAAATCCAGAGGCTCCAAATGGCGGGCGGATGGCAACCGCAGAGGTTGGGAGCTTTGATAGCCTCAACCCTTATGTCTTAAAAGGAAACAAGCCTTGGCAGCTTCCCTACCTCATGGCCGAAACGCTTATGGGGCGAACTCTTGATGAGCCTTTCACGCTTTACGGTCTTTTGGCCGAATCAATTGAAACTGGTCCAAACCGCGAGTGGGTCGAATTCACCCTTCGCCCCGAGGCTAAGTTCTCGGACGGAAGCCCCGTCACGGTCGAAGATGTTATGTGGTCATATGAGACACTCGGCACCCAAGGTCATCCACGCTATCGCGGTTTCTGGGGCAAGGTAGGCTCAATGGAAAAGACAGGCGAGCGCTCTGTTCGTTTCACCTTTAACGTTGAAGACCGCGAACTTGCACTTCTTGCTGGCATGAGGCCGATCTTGCAAAAGGCGCAATGGGAAGGTGTGAATTTCGAAGAGGACGCGTCAGGCACGGTTCCGATCACCTCTGGGCCATATATCGTCAGCAATTACGAAATGGGCCGCTATATCGAATTCACGCGAAACCCTGACTATTGGGGCAAAGACGTGCCTTTCCGTCGCGGAACTGCAAACCTTGATACGCTACGACTGGAATTTTTTGGCGACGAAACCACTGCGTTCGAAGCCTTCAAGACCGGCGTCACCAACTTCACACGCGAGTTCAACGTTGCCCGTTGGGAAAGCCAGTACGACTTTACTGCCGTTCAGAGTGGCGACATTCTCAAGTCAGAACTCTTGCACCAACGCCCCTCGGGCATGACTGGCTTTGTCATGAACACGCGCCGCGCGCCCTTCGATGATTGGCGTGTGCGTGATGCGATGATGCATGCCTTTAACTTCGAATTCATCAACGAAGCAATTACGGGCAGCAAACAAGAGCGCATTACGTCTTACTGGTCGAACTCACCGCTTGGTATGTCACATGACGCGGCAACCGGACGTGTTCTTGAATTTCTCAAACCCTTCGAAGCTGAACTCACACCAGGAACGATCGAAGGGTATTCCCTTCCCGTTTCAGATGGTTCAGAACGGAACCGCGAAGGCATCGCTAACGCGCTTTCCATGCTCGAAGAAGCTGGTTGGACGGTCGACGATCAGGGTATCCTGCGCAATTCAAACGGTGACGCCCTCGAATTCACAGTTCTGCTACAGACAGGTGCAAGTGAGACCAGTGCAATCATTGATATCTACGCACAAGCACTCGAGCGCATCGGGGTCAAACTTGTCGTGAATTCAGTTGATAGCGCTCAGTATAAAGAACTTACTGACGCCTATAACTTCGATATGACCTACTTCCAGCGCGGCTTGTCGCTTTCGCCCGGAAACGAACAATACGCATACTGGGGGAGCGAATATGCCGACACCCCAGGCGGAAGGAACCTGATGGGTGTGAAGTCAGCAGCTGTTGACGCGATGATCAACACGCTTCTTACCTCTGAAAGCCAAGAGGATTTCCGCGCTGCCACCAACGCGCTTGACCGTATCCTAACGGCTGGTCGCTATGTGATCCCAATCTATCAGTGGAACATCAGTCGCGTGGCCTATGCCAAAGACCTGCATTTCCCGGAAAAGATGCCAATCTTTGGGGATTGGCCAGGTTGGCAACCAGATGTCTGGTGGTCCGAATAATAAAAAAGGGCGGCTCACGGCCGCCCTTTTCCTCTGATCGATTTGCTTAGTTCAGCGACGTGACCCAGAGGATCGTCGCATCATCAGCGCTCGTCGAAATAACGTTATGGCCCATCGTAGCGTCATAATAGGCACTGTCACCGCGCTTCATCTCTACAGGCTCGTAGAACTCGGTATAGAGCCGAATTGTGCCCGTCAGAACATAGAGAAACTCTTCGCCGTCGTGGCGAACCCAGCCTTCGAACTCATCCATAGAGCGCGCACGAATACGAGCGCGATAGGGAAGCATGTTTTTCTTGGTCAACTGATCGGCAAGCAACTCGTGCTCATAAGTCGCCGTCACCTGCTCTTGTCCGTCACCAGTACGCGTCACAGTCATACGGCCATTCACCTGCCCTTTGGTGGGAGGTGTAAACAGCTGAGGCACCGAAATTCCAAGTCCAACAGCGAGCTTCTTGAGCGCGTCGTAGGTCGGGGACATTTGCCCATTTTCGATCTTTGACAGCGTAGAGCGTGCAAGACCCGCTTGCTGAGCAGCTTGCTCCAAGGTCCAGTCACGTTCTTTGCGAAGCTCTCGAACACGCACGCCAAGATCCAAAGGAACCGAGGACTCCTCGACTCCATTTTCGCGGGCGATTTTGATCAGGGATGCGTTTTCACTTTTAACCATGCCGCACATATAGCTTGCGCTTACTGTATCTTGCAACTGCCATGAGGGACCGCTAGCCAGAGGTATGCTCAGCTTGTTTGATGAGGGCGGTTTCGCGCCCTGCCCTAATCCATTTAACTTTGCGTCCCACGTGCTTCGCCATGCCGCAAGCCGTCCGGATAAGATCGCTCTTGCGGTGCTTGGACCTGCGCGCGCCGAAAGATGGAGCTATGCGAAAATCGAAGCTGCCGTTCGCGGCACAGCAACGGGTCTTTTGGGACTTGGGCTCAAGCAAGGCGATCGCGTCTTGATGCGCCTTGGCAATACCCCTGACTTTCCCATTCTCTATCTCGGTGCTATCGCGGCTGGCCTGATCCCTTGCCCAACATCAGCGATGTTGACTGCGCCTGAGATTACTGCGCTTGCCGAAGAATTGAGGCCTGAATTAATCGTCGCAGCGCCTGATGTTGCCGTGCCGGATGGTCGCGAGACACTCAACCTTGAAACGTTGCGCGGTTTTTACGAGCTATCGCCTGCGGCTTACGCGATGGGCGATCCTGATCGGCCAGCCTATATCATCTACACCTCGGGCACATCTGGTAAGCCACGCGCGGTCGTTCATGCGCATCGGGCGATCTGGGCCCGCCAAATGATGATCAAAGGCTGGTATGACCTGAATGAAAACGACCGCCTCCTACATGCTGGTGCCTTCAACTGGACCTATACGCTTGGCACTGGTCTCATGGACCCTTGGTCAGTGGGAGCAACCGCTCTCATTCCTGCTTCGGGAATGAAGGCGGATGCGCTTCCACTCCTCCTGAAGCGTCATGATGCGAGTATTTTTGCAGCGGCACCAGGTGTTTACAGGCAACTCCTCAGAGCACCTATTCAGCCGATGCCAAAGCTTCGCCATGGTCTTACTGCGGGCGAAAAGCTCCCCGAAAGCCTGCGCGCGCTATGGCTGGATGCAACGGGAACTAGCCTTCACGAAGCTTTTGGCATGTCCGAAATTTCCACCTTCCTATCCGGCTCGCCATCGCGCCCTGCGCCAGAGGATGCTCTTGGGTATCCGCAGACGGGGCGCAAAATCGCAATCATCCAAGATGGCAAGCCCCTAGAGCGCGGCGCATTGGGAATGATTGCGGTTCACAAAAGTGATCCAGGACTTATGCTCGGCTACCTCGGCCAGCCTGAAGAAACGGCCGAACGTTACGATGGCGATTGGTTTCTCACGGGCGACGAAGGCTATATGTCCGAGGACGGTGCCATATATTACGCTGGTCGAAACGACGACATGATGAACGCTGGGGGCTATCGCGTGTCTCCGATTGAAGTGGAGAACGCACTCCTCCAACATCCCGCAATTTCCGAGGTTGGCGCCTGTGAAGTCACCGTCAAGGAAGGCACCAGCGTCATCGCGGCCTTTTATGTCGGCACAGATGACCTATCTGACGTGCTGCCCGATTTCGCGACAGAGCGCCTTGCACGATACAAAACTCCACGGATCTTTGTAAGGATCGAGCGGCTGCCACGCGGTGCAAACAATAAACTCTTGCGTAAAGTCCTACGCAAAAACTGGGAGACCGAACATGGTCAAGCTTGATATTATCTCTGATCCCGTTTGCCCTTGGTGCTATATCGGGAAGACCTATCTTGAACGCGCCATGGAAAAGGCGGGCGATCATCCGTTCATCGTTGAATGGCACCCCTATCAGCTCGATCCTTCGATCCCCGAAGGCGGCGTTGAACGTACCCCCTATATGGAAAAGAAGTTTGGCGGCAAAGAAGGCTGGAAGAACGCCTATATGCCGCTTGTCGAGCATGCAGCAAAAGCGGGCGTTCAGCTCAATCACGACCTGATTACGCGCTCGCCCAATACGCTTGACGCGCACCGATTGATCCACTGGGCCGGAATTGAACAGAAGCAGACGTTTATTGTGAATGCACTCTTCAAGGCCTATTGGGTCGAGGGACGCGATATTGGGGATCATGAGGTTCTTGTCGATATCGCCTCAAAGGCTGGACTTAATGCTGACATGTTCACAAAGCTTCTCGCCTCGGACGCTGACAAGGAAGATATCAAAGCCCGCCAAGACCACAGCCGCAAAATGGGCGTCTCTTCGGTCCCGACGTTTGTGGTCGCCAACCAACATGTGGTTCAGGGCGCACAACCTGCGAGCCTTTGGGAAAACGTAATTGCCGACATCAAGTCGCAAATTGAAGAGCGCGAATAACACGCGTAATTTTCCCCAAACCAAACAAAAAGGGCCCGCCGAAAGGCAGGCCCTTTTCCAATTCTGTGCTCTGAGCGATTAGCGCTTCGAGAACTGGAACGAACGGCGAGCTTTAGCTTTACCGTACTTCTTACGTTCAACAACGCGGCTGTCGCGGGTCAGGAAGCCAGCGGCCTTGAGAGCAGCGCGGAGCGAGGGATCGTAAAGCTGAAGAGCTTTGGAGATACCGTGCTTCACTGCACCAGCCTGACCGGAGAGACCGCCACCAGCAACGGTTGCCATTACGTCGAACTGACCGTCAACGCCAGCAACCTGGAACGGTTGACGAAGGATCATCTGGAGAACCGGACGAGCGAAGTAAGCGCTCATCTCTTTACCGTTCACGGTGACTTTGCCCGAACCCGGCTTGATCCATACGCGAGCAACAGCGTCTTTACGCTTGCCAGTTGCGTAGGAACGGCCAAGCTCGTCACGAACCGGCTCACGGTTTACGGCTTCTGCAACCTGAGCGGCAGCGCCGCCGGCGATTGCGCCGAGCTCTTCGAGAGAGTTGATTTGATCGGCCATGTCTTAGACCCTCGTGTTTTTCT
>CAYWUN010000064.1:0-16597 GCA_964461315.1 uncultured Aestuarium sp. | reverse complement strand
TTCGGCGATTTCCCCACCGTTTGCGAAATCTAGGCTGCTTTGTAAGATGTAGTTTGACGTGAATGCTTTGCTGAATTCGGTTCGCACCTTTGGCGCCGGATTCGCTGGATCGGCGATTTTACGCAAGCTCTTGTTGAGTTCCTTCATCACAATCAAAATCGTAGTGTGTGGATCAGACACATCGTTAAAATGCACCTTTTGGTCTTGGATATACATAGAGCGCGCCAGAACAAGGTTCATGTTTTTTGCACCTTAGATTTATGACTTCGGTATATTTAACGGTGAAATGCCATTTTTGTTTAGTTGCCAAATTGCTGTCGTAACGTCCGTGTTACCATTTTTTGACGTTCACTAGATATGCAATCAGCGACCAGCGCCACCTCGCGGGATGCTTTCTCGTCGTAGGTTGCATAATGAAGCGGCGAATAGGTCGGGTCGATCACAAGGCGTACGATTTCGCCACGCTTGAGCCGCATAATGGCGATGCCATTGCTAAAGCGTGCTGTGCGTCCACTTTTGGGCGCGTAGGCGATAAAATATGAGTCTTCCACTGGGCAGGAATTGCTTAAAGTCAAACGCACATCGATCAAGGTATTGCCGCCAACTCGATCGAATATCCCAAGGCACACCATGGCTAGACCTGTCACACTCAGAAGTGCCGCCAGAAGCAAGGCGCCGAACAAGTTTGGGTTCATATGATTCTCCTTCGGCAGGGACGACATTTTATGCAAGAGCCGTGCCGAAACTGCATCGATTGTTAGTCCATCTCAATGTGCCCCGTCAATTTTGCGACAATTGGTGCTTCAAGGTTTGCGACAATGGGCGCCAATTTTCTGACAGTTGGCATTTAAAGCAGATGTTAGCAGCCATTGTTGCTTCATCGGGTTAAAAAAAATTATTATAAAACAATATTTTAAAAAAAATTCTTACGAATTGCGAAACGTGCGCTATGGCCTTGGCGTAGTTCTTGCCTTTTCGAGAGTGTGTTTCTCTGCGCGAGATTGAAAGGGGGGCAGGGGTGAGTAAAGTTTTCATAGATAGAACGGTTTTTTCGGCCGCGGATAATCTAACGGACATGATCTGCAAACGCGGCTTTGCTGTGCAGGCGGTTGACGGCTGGCCGTCCGAGCTCAATGAGAAGGCCCCTGTACTCGTGCTCAGTTCGCAAGCCGAGGCTGTAATGGGTAGCAGCCAGAAAATGCTCGAACGTGCGCGTGGGTTGCGTCCTTTGCGTGTCATTGTGATTGACGAAGCCTCCAACAGGTTTGCGATCCACAAAGAGTTGGAGGGTAAGCTTTGCCGCATAGATTTTCCCGCAGCAGACGCGCATTGTGACTTTGCGCTAACAGTCGTCGTTGAAACCGTGTGTGCTGGCTTGTCTTCAATGGTTGCGGCTGACCCGGCAAGCGTGCGCTTAATGAGTGTTGCCGATCGCGTGGCTCGCGCAGATGTGACAGTGCTGATTAATGGGCCGACAGGTACAGGTAAAGAGGTCTTGGCGCGTTTCATACACACGCGCTCTGCGCGTGCAGATAAACCCTTTGTCGCGATCAACTGTGCCGCCATTCCAGAGAACATGCTTGAGGCCATGATGTTTGGGCATGAGAAGGGCGCCTTCACTGGGGCATCAGTTGCCAACAAAGGACTCTTTCGTGCCGCTGATGGTGGCACACTCTTGCTGGACGAAATCTCGGAAATGCCGATTGGCCTGCAATCTAAGCTGCTGCGCGTCCTGCAAGAGCGCTGCGTGACACCGCTAGGTGTGCAAACCGAGATCTCTGTCGATGTGCGCGTAATTGCGACCACCAACCGTGACATGCCCGAGGAGGTGCGTCGCAACAGTTTCCGTGAGGATCTTTATTATCGATTGAATGTATTTCCGTTAGAAACCTTGCCTTTGCGCGACAGGCCACATGATATCCTACCCTTAGCGGTTGGGTTGCTTCATCGCCATGCAAATACAACCATGGCTTTGCCATGGATGACGCCTGAAGCCATCGAGTTACTAGAGCGGCACCATTGGCCGGGCAATGTAAGAGAGCTTGAGAATGTCATCCAGCGCGCGCTGGTTTTGCATGTGGACGGGCGCATCACACCAGAAGATATCGTACTCGATACAGGGCGTTCCTTGCAAATGCGTCCAGCGTGGCTTGATCAACAAACCGCACCGATCAATGGCAAGGAGCGTGTCGCATGACAACCATTGGGGGGCTCAAATACCAAGTTGATCAGACCCATCTTAAATCGCTCACTCGTGCTCAAGAATCGCTCGATGCCCAGCCAAGCGGCCAAGCATTCTCAGAACGATTGGCCGATGGCTTAAAGTCGGTCGCATCGGCTCAAAACGAAGCTGCGGCATTACGGAATGCGTTTGAGGCTGGCACCGAGCAAAACCTTGCAAAAGTCATGGTCGCCCAGCAGGTATCGTCGCTTGGCTTCCAGTTGACACTGAACGTCCGAAACAAGGCGTTGAGCGCCTACAAAGACATAATGAATATGCCTGTGTGACCCATCTGGGCTCAGGCGATGATGCGGTTGACGCAAAAAACGGTGTTGAGGCATGGCACAGATCACTCAAAACACGCAGATGAACCAAGGCGCGGCTTCACGCGCGTCAGCACTTGTCCCTTCAGGTGGCAAAATGCTGGCTAGTTTGCGTGATGTCACCGCGCAGCCAAGCTTTCAACGTGCGATGCCGACGATTATTGCGGTGCTAGCAGTTGTCCTGGGGTTGGCGGCTTATCTTTACATGAGTGAACCTGAACGCACGACGCTTTATGCATCGCTTTCTGAAGCCGACAAAGCGAATGTCGTCGATGCCCTAACCAATGCCGGTATCGCGGTCACTTTGGACCCGGCGACCGGCGATGTTTTGGTGCCAGTGGGCGATTATCATCGCTCTAGGATTAGCCTTGCCGCACAAGGGTTGCCCAAATCGGCCCCGGAGGGTTACGCAGCGCTGAGTGATATCCCAATGGGCACCTCACGCTCGGTGGAGATGGTCCGCCTCAAGCAAGCCCAAGAAATCGAGCTTGCCCGTTCGATAAATGAAATTTCTGCCGTGCAAGCCGCGCGGGTACATTTGGCTTTGCCCGAGCGATCGGCCTTTGTCCGCCACCAAGAACCACCAACGGCGTCGGTTTTCTTGCAAATTGCCTCGGGGAGGCGGCTTGATGAGGGACAGGTTGAGGCGATTGTGAATCTCGTTTCCACCTCTGTACCAGGAATGGCACGCGAGAATGTAACGGTCATCGATCAATCTGGGCGGTTGTTGTCGAAATCTCTCGATGATCCTGCCTCGAACTTGTCGGATGCGCAGTTGCACCATCGGATGCGACTGGAAGCTATTTATCGTTCGCGAATTGAAAGTCTTGTGACTCCGATTTTTGGGCCGGGAAATGTCAGCGCCCAGGTCAATATCGAGATCGACTTTACCCGCAGCGAGATCACCGAAGAGCGCGTTGATCCAGAAGGGACCGCGCTGCGCAGTGAGCAAAATACGCTTGACGTTGCAGCAAATGCCGAAGCACGCGGCGTGCCTGGCGCCACCTCTAACACGGCCCCTACAGAAGCCAATCTTGCTAATACATTAGCGGCACCCAACGGTGGAGGCGCCGCGACTGAGAACCGTTCAAGCAGTGAGTTGCGTAACTATGAGGTCAGCCGCCGGGTTTCAACCACGATGGCGCCCTCTAACCGAATTATCAAGATTGATGCCGCTTTGTTGTTGCGAACTCAGATGGTGATCGACCCTGAGACAGGACTTGAGCGTCCACAAGACATGAAACCCGAGGCGATCACCGACATCGAGCGGTTGGTCTCGAGCGCAATCGGCCTGAATCCCGAGCGCGGTGATACTTTGACGGTGACCGCCAAGCCGTTTGTTTCGACCCTCGAAGGCGTTTCTGTAACTTGGTTCCAAACCGACTGGATTGAAGAACTTGCAAAGCAGATCGTGACGGTTCTTTTGTTGGGGGTAATCACCCTTGGCGTAATCAGGCCGCTTCTTAACCGTGTCCTCGTGCCTTCGGGCGGATCAGGAATCGGCCATGGTGGATTGACAGAGGAAGAGGCCGAAGCACTGGAATCTGTCGAAGTGGCTGACGGAGAAACCTTGGAAGACATCAAGGCCAAGCTCAAGCCTAAGAAATCAAACATTTCTCTGGAAATGCTCGATACCGCCAACACTTATGACGACAAAGTCGCTGTTATCCGTATGATAGTGAGTGATGAAGCGGGGCGTGTGTCTAATGTTTTCAAGCAAATGATGAAAAAAGAACTCGATCAAAAAGTGTGACCACCCAAGCCGGCGCAATGACGCCGGCGTGCTGAAATCTGAGGAATTTTTACGATGCCCGAAGTCGCTATGAATACCCTCGAAGAAGAGGTCCGTCTTTTTGACACCCTTACAGGAACACAAAAATCGGCCATCTTAATGATGCTTTTAGGCGAAGATGAAGCCGCCGAAATCCTTAAGAACTTGACCCCCCGAGAGGTTCAACATCTAGGGGCAGCGATGTATTCGGTCCAAGGCGTCGACCAGGCCACGGTCAATTTCGTGCTTGATGAATTCCTAGCCATCATCAAGCAGCAGACCAGCATCGGGCTTGGGGCTGGGAACTATATTCGTAACGTGCTGACCAAGGCGCTTGGCGGCGACAAGGCCCAATCTGTGCTAAGTCGAATAACGCCAGCCTCATCCGAGCGGCCAATCGATATTTTGGACTGGATGGATGCACGCGCAATTGCCGAGTTGATCATCGATGAACACCCCCAGATTGTGGCGCTTATCATCTCGTACCTTGATTACGGCCTCGCCGCAGATGTCCTTGGGCTGTTGCCGCACGAACTGCAGCCGGAGGTCGTGGCTCGTATTGCTACCCTCGAAACCGTTCAACCTGACGCGGTGCGTGAGCTTGAGCGCGTGATGCAGCTTAAGTTTAAGGCGAATACCACGCTGCGCGCCTCGCAGATTGGTGGTGTTAAGGCCGCGGCCAAGATCATGAACTTTACCAAGACCGCTATGGAACAACGGATCATGAAAGACATCAAGAAGGTCGATAAGGATCTAATGACCGCTATCCAAGACAATATGTTTGTCTTCGACAACCTGGTGATGTCGGATGATCGTTCGCTTCAGACATTGCTGCGTTCCGTCGATATTGATGTTCTCGTGCTAGCCCTCAAGGGAACAGACGAGGTGCTGCGCGAAAAGCTCTTTGGGTGTATGTCCACGCGTGCTGCCGCAAATATTAAGGACGAGATGGAGGCGCTTGGCCCCATCCGTCTGACCGAGGTGCAAGAAGCGCAAAAGCAAATAATTGATATCGCACGCAAGATGTCGGACGATGGGTCAATCGTTTTGGCTGGGCGTGGTGGCGATGAGATGGTGTAACCCATGCGCTTGGACCCCAGCATCGAAGACGACATGGCTCTGGAAAACGCTCCGCTCGCCGAGGCCGAGATCAATCGCTTGATCGCAGCGGCGCGGGCAGAAAACTATCGACCCTCGCAAACCGCTATGAGCGCCAAGGTAGAGGCTTTTCGTCCCAAAAGCTTGCTGGAACTCGCCCGCTTGCGCCGCGATGCTGAGGCAGTCGAAAAAGTGTCAGATCCAAAAGGTGGAGATGACGCATCCCATACGAGCGATGCGAATAAGCAAGCCCGCGAGCAGGATGACACCTCTGCGGGTCAGTTGACCAGTGAGGCGGTACCCGAGACTGACACCAATACGCAGCGTGGTGTAAGCTTTTCTGAAGCCGAAACAAACGATGCGGCACCACTGGTACCGGAGATGACGCAAGATGCCGACCAATCTAGGCAGTCATTGGCACCGCCATCGCGCGAAGAACTCGAAAATGTCCCAATGGCTTATCCAGGGCAGGACATGGTTCACGGTAGTCTCTCCGCTGGAGCAAGCATCGACCTTGCCGCTTCAGCAGTGATCGATCGTCTTGATGCTCAAGCGCGCGAACAGATCTATGCGGAAGGTTTTGCTGCTGGTCGCAGCGCAGCTGAGGCAGATATGCAAACGCGTATGGCATCAGCGGTCGAGGCACTCGAGAAAGCGGCGCATTCACTTTGCCATCCACCGGGTCAAGCCATTGCAAACTTGCGCGCTGATATTGTCGAAGCCGTCCTTAAGCTCGCGGCTGAGCGAGCTGGTCTCGAGATCGACGCCATGCCCGCCGCGTTCGTTGAGCGGATCGAGATACTTGCAGAACGGATTCATGGTAAAGCGACACAGGCTGTGCTTCGCCTTAACCCAGAAGATTACGCGGCCATTACTGAGGTGATCGTAGGATCCGATACATTAGCTGTGATGCGTATTGTTACCTCGGTTGAACTTTCACGTGGAGATGTCGAATTGATCGTTGATGGCCTGAGGATGTCCGACCGCCTTTTGGGGCAACCTACCCGCCGCAAAAATGCAACTGTGGCGAAGCAAAAGACCGAAAGTGAAAAATGAACGCTATCCTTCAGACCTTGCGCGCCGATCTGGCCGCGTTGCCGGAACAGCGCTTTCTTGTTACTTCTGGCCGCGTAACTCGATTTGATGGGCAAATCCTAGAATGTGACGGATTTCCAGTGCTGGTCGGTGCGGTATGCGAAGTCGAGACCATTGGTCATGATCTCGCCCAGGCCGAAGTAATCGGCTTTCGGGACGGGCGCAATCTTTTGTTCCTTTATGACTTGGATGCACGTGTTGAAATCGGCGCTCGGGTGACGCCGATTGCAGACAATAGCGGCATCAAGGTTGGCGACAATCTCCTTGGGCGTGTTGTCGATGCGCAGGGTAACCCGCTGGATGCACTGGGGCCGATGGCGTTAGATGAATACTGGCCGCTGATGGGCCGTCCGCTAAACCCGCTTGCTCGGCGCCCTGTCGCCCAGCCGCTTGATGTCGGAGTGCGGGTGGTCAATGCGCTATTAACGGTTGGGCGGGGTCAGCGCTTGGGGATCGTCGCGGGTTCGGGTGTCGGTAAATCGGTTCTTTTGTCGATGATGACCCGCTTTTCGGAAGCTGATGTTATCGTCATGGCACTGATTGGTGAGCGTGGCCGCGAAGTGGGCGCAATGGTCGAACAGGTGATGCAAGGCGAGGCTCGCCGCAAGGTAGTCGTTGTTGCCGTCCCTGCTGACCGATCAGCATTATTGCGTATCAGGGGAGCGCATCGGGCGACTGCGATCGCCGAGTATTTCCGCGCTAAGGGCAAAGAGGTTTTGCTGATTATGGATAGCTTGACACGTGTCGCCCATGCGCGCCGTGAGGTTGGCCTTGCCCTTGGTGAGCAACCTACGGCAAAGGGCTATCCGCCATCCGTTGTATCCTTGATACCCGCACTAATCGAACGCTCTGGTACGGGCTTGCAAGGTGAGGGATCCATCACCTCATTCTACACGGTTCTGGCCGATGGTGATGACACGAACAATGATCCTGTCGTTGATACTGCGCGCGCTATTCTCGATGGTCATGTCGTGCTTTCGCGTCGTCAGGCCCAGCTTGGCATTTATCCTGCAGTCGATATTGCAGCGTCGGTTAGCCGGGTAATGTCGGAGATTACACCCAATCGGCAGCAATTAGCTGCGATCCGTTTTCGTCGCCTTATGTCGCTTTATCTCGAAAATCGCGACTTGATGCTGATGGGCGGATATCAGGTCGGTCAAGACCCCGAGCTTGACGAAGCAGTTGCGCTTTGGCCCAAGATAACAAACTTTATCAAGCAGGCGCCCAATCAGTCGGCCAGTTTTGACGAGAGCCAAAAGACCCTAATCGCCCTTATGGGGGAGTAAGTCCGTTATGTCGCGCAACAATCGCATGATCGATCTACTAAAGCTGCGCGAGAAGATACGCGCTCGTCGACAGGCAAATGCCGTTGGGGAATTGGCAAACGAGATCGATCGGGCAAAGACCACACAGGATAAATTGCTCATTCTAATCAAGAGTAACACGCCGCTTGACGAACCCATGTCACCTTTTGCGCTCCGATCACGGGCTTGGTATGGGCGTCAGATGCAAGAACAGCACGATCTTTTGGAAAACCGTACCAGTTTTCTTGAGACTGAGATTGTGCAAGCGCGCAACGCATTGATACGTCATAAAAACCGCGAAAAATTTTTCGAAGAGCGCCGTATCGCGCTCAAGCAAGCTGAGGTCGAAGATTGCGAGGCGCTGGCCGAAAGTCAAATGCCTTCACCGCGCCTGGGGCCCAAGCGATAGGATTAAATAGCCATCTAGCTTGGCACTTTTCTTGCAGCTGATCGGTCAGATTGGGGTACTGAGCCGCAAAATGACGAATGGAGCTGGGCCTGACTATGAAAGCTATTGCCTTCACGAATGAATCAAAAACTGTTGATTCTGGCCATTCCTCGCGCGCAGAACGAAGTGTTGCAGGTTTCGGCTTTGATGATCTTATTGCCCTGACAGGTTTCGATTTTCCCAACGCGGTGAGCGAGCAGTGCAAGGATGGAACGCCCATCCAATTTGAAGATCGGATAGCTGCCGATTTTTTGGATCTTTCGCACATCGAGGTGGAGCGGAGCCAATCGGAGTTGGGTCATTTGGATGGGCGTATGCTGAATGTTATGGTTGCCGAAGCCGATCAAGTGCAACCATGGCCAATTACGGACGAGGATGGAACTCCCATCCAGATTGAAGATCGGATGGCTGCCGATTTTTCGGATCTTTCGCACATCGAGGCGGCGCGCAAACAATCGTGGGCGAGCCATTTGGATGGGCTAATGCCGAGTGTGATGGTAGCTGACACCGCCCAAACGCAACCATGGCCAATTAGGGGAGAGGCCGTTCCGATGGCGTTTGTTGACAGCCCTGATGAAGAGCACATGCCATGGTTGGGCTCGATCAGCGCCAAGATCTTGGCAGCTGATGCTGGTAACCTTACAAAAATTGACACGGTCACGATTGACCCACTCATGGCGCAAAACATTATGTTTGCCATGCCTGCGCCGATCGTGGATGCCCAGCTTCAGGCGCAAATTACGGACTTTACAGCCCGTGACTTGCCGGCCATGGCAGGCCAGGCGGCCCTACTACTGGACGAAATGGGGCACGAAGCGCTCTTCACTAACCACACGATTATCGCACACCGGACTGCCACAACGTCCATGGATCCGGCCGACGCCCTTCTACAGGCTGATATCAACCGAGCCCCGCACGTAAATTCGGCGCTGCAGAGCGGCACACTGCTTGCTTATATTGAAACCTCGCCGGAGCGAGCCGAGGGTGCAGCGCGAAGGATGGACGGTATTTCAAAACTTGCAGCACAACGGCCTGTTCTTGATGAGCCCATCATCCAAAAGCCAGGAGAATATTTGACGGCAGCGCTAGACGTGTATACTCCACGCTTACAAAAACCTGGTTGGCCAATAGCGCCAACCTTTGCCCAAGGCATGGTCTCGCTCGCGCCACTCGATAAATCTGGTAAGATAGAGACACCGATATCGGAAAAATCTGTCGCACTTTTTCCGGCAGAGGTAACAAGCCGTGAAGAGAGCGCCCAGCCAGATTTGATCCAGGCTGCGACTGAGCGGGCCGAGAGTTTTTCATCTGCCGGCTCTGGTGTGCAGGCCCCTGCTGTTAGAACGCCGATGCCAGCTCTCTTGCCATCATCTTTGCCACATTCGGCGACGCTCAATATGCGGCAGGCAGATTGGAATGAGCGGCTAGTTGAACATATAGAGCGGACAGTCAAATCAGGGCTGGGGAGCATCGAATTGTCACTAAGGCCTAAGAACCTAGGCGAAATCCAAGTTTTAATCAGAATTCAAAATGAAGAGACCACAGTGCAGATCATTACCGAAACAGCCGCCGCGGCGCGTATGCTGCATGGTGGAGAGGACCGTCTCGCCCAGGTACTTGATCAATCGGGCTACCGTCTTTCTGGCTTCTTGGCGCAAGAACATGGACTAGGCGCAAAAGGTGGTCAGCAGGGTCAACAAGGACAATCTTCGCCACGCCGTAATCAACCATTGGCTGAGGCTGCACAGCGTGAGGAAGCTTCCGAAGTTGCCACTAAAAGTATATATCACACAGGCCGGAACAATGGTTCCGGCATCAATATGCTTGCCTAATTGAGGAACGAAGACATGTCCGATCAGAGCACGCCTGATGCCAAACCAAAGCGGCGTATTCTTAAAATCCTAATATTCGTTATTGCTGGTCTTGCCCTTATTGGCCTCGGCCTTGGTGCTGGTTATTTCCTGTTTGGGCAAAAGATCACGCCTTCTGAAGAAATCGATTTGATCATTGAGCGCAAGCTGCAAGAGGCAGGGCAACTTCCTACCCCCGAAGATGCAGAAAGCGAAAAAAACGAAGGTCCGACACGCGTGGCAAAGTCGGTGGAAGGGGCCCAGAGTTTTATTACCAGCTATTACGAATTCCCGGGCAATTTCACGACAAACCTGCGCGGTTCACGCAAATTCTTGCAAGTCGCTATCGGTGTGTCGACCCAGTACGACGAAAAGGTCATTCTAAACGTCGAAACCCATCAACTCGCGTTGCGCTCAGAAGTGCTGAGCGTGATCAGCGAATTCACTGAGGATGACGTCCAAGGCAAAGAAGGGCGCGATGCGATAGCGGCAAGCATGCGCGATGCATTAAATGCAAAGCTTGAGCAGCTCGAAGGCTTTGGCGGTATCGAAGGTGTTCATTTTACCTCATTTATTCTGCAGTAACTAGCTCGGGCATAAGGCATGGTATCCTCTCGCAAACTAAGCAACGAAGAAGTTGAAGCTCTGATCGAGGGGTTGAGCAGCTCTTCCGGCACCTCAGAGGGCATCTTCATGGAAGGTGAAGCGGCCGGGGTTAAGCCGTTTACCTTCGGTTCTGATGATCTGTCTTTGTTGGGCGATTACTATGCGCTCAGAATGATCAACGAACGCTTTAGTCGCTTTGCCCGTTCTGTCTTTTTGCCCATGCTCAGGGTACAGCCGCGAATCTCGTCCTTTCCGCCCGAGGTCAAGACATTTGACGATTACAGCTCGGCCTCCGAGACCTTCGTCAGCTTGACCAACAGCCGGATGGAAGAGTTGCGTGGCAATCAGTTATTAGTTATGCCTCCCAGCTTCATTTCACTCCTGACAAACTCCTATTATGGTGGCACTGCAGTGCGTCCACTTAAAAAGACACAGGGTGAATTCACCGCGACCGAGCAGCGCGTCATCGAAATTGTCACCGAGGGTTTGAATCAAGCATTGCAGATGGCGTGGCGCGATTTGACGCCTGTCACTTTTTCTATTCAAGGCCGCGAGGAGAATATGCAGTTCGCCTCCTTTGTTGATGGCGGAGAGACGGTGATTATTTGCTCTTTCATGGTTCAATTGCCAAAAACTGAGCCAGCCACCTTTGACATTATTTATCCGCTACAAACGCTCAAGCCAATCGCCTCGCAGTTGCGCTCTCGGGTCCAGTCTGATTTTGTCGATGATGATCTTTCGTGGCGTCAACGACTTGAGCGGGCAATTCTAAACATCCCCCTAACTGTTACGGGACGTCTCGCGCAGCCGACAACCGCCCTTCACAACTTGATCCATCTCCAGTCGGGCGATACCTTTCCAATTCAATTGCATGATGGAATTCAGCTTTTGGTTGAAGGTCGGCCTATGTTTAGTGCTGAAATCGGCCAAATCGGTCCGCAAGCGGCGCTGCATCTGACGCGCCGCATCCAAGAAAACGAAGATTGACCCCGAGGAAAACGAAACATGGCCGAAAACCAAGACAGCAAGGCATCCCAAGCCGACGTGCGTGGAGAACGCGCCAGTATCGAAAACCTTCGGGTGCTTGAAAACATCGAAGTGCGCATGACCGTTGAGGTTGGGCGCACGGAAATCACCATTCGCGATCTCTTGCGACTAAACGAAGGATCCGTCGTAGAACTTGATCGTCTGGCCGGTGATCCGCTCGATATTCTGATCAATGGAACGATGATTGCCAAAGGCGAGGTGGTGATGGTCGGCGAGCGCTTCGGTGTGCGTTTTGGCGAAATCGTCGATCTCGAAAAACGCGTGCAGGGCTTATAGGCTTGTCGGCTTCTTGACATGGGTGCTGCGTAACTATAGATGCTGTAATTTTTAACCAATTATTGCAATGTGTTAAGCTCTGTCTTTTCGTTATCTGCTCGGTTGGCATGGTATTTGCCTTGTCAAACCGTTGGCGGATGAGGACTTGGCATGGTAGGAGTTGGCATTACACAACTGATTGTGGTTGTCGGGTTTCTTGTGATATTAATCTCGGCACAACTCCTGTTGCGCAAAAATGCCCAGGGCATCAGCAACCGGCTAGGGCGTGGACGAGAACTACGTTTGATCGAGGTGACGTCGCTTGGGCCGAAAGATCGGCTATTCCTGATTGAGGCCGATGGTCAACGGGTCTTGGTCTTAGCGGGGCGACAAGGGGCAGGGGCGTTCTTGCCGCTTACCCGAGTAGTTCCCGACTCGCCCGTGGAGCAGCCATGAGCCCGCGTGTTTCTCTGACGGTAACTCTCGTGGCCCTTGCACTCTTGTTTCCACAGGTGGTCCTGGCACAAGATCCGCTCTCGATGACCGCCATGCGTGTGGCCGAGGACGAAAGCGGCACAACTACCTATTCGCTGTCTTTGCAGATCCTTGCGCTGATGACGGCACTGACCGTTCTACCCTCGATCGTGTTGGGGATGACCTCGTTCACGCGGATCATCATAGTTTTGTCGATATTACGCCAAGCACTTGGCACGCAGCAAACTCCGCCTAACCAAGTGCTGATCGCAATCGCGCTGTTTTTGACATTTGCAATAATGTCACCGGTTCTCGAGAAAATGTATGATACGTCGCTCACCCCCTACCTACAGGAAGAGATCACCGCTGACGAAGCTATGTTGCGCGGCAGCACCTTGATAAAAGAATTCATGATCGCAAACACGCACGAAGATGCGCTTTTATTGTTCTCGGACATGGCTGATAAAGGCGACTTTGCCGATGTGGCCGAAGTGCCGCTTTCGGTAATCTTGCCCGCATTCATAACATCTGAGCTCAAGACCGCATTTCAGATCGGATTTCTGATATTTTTGCCCTTTCTTGTGATCGACATGGCCATTGCATCGATCCTGATGTCTTTGGGCATGATGATGCTGTCGCCGATGCTCATCTCACTTCCCTTCAAGCTGCTGCTCTTCGTGTTGGTGGATGGCTGGACCATGACGGTCGCCTCGCTTGCTGCAACCTTTGCCCTTGGAACCGGAGGCTGAGATGGATTTTGATGCGAATGTTGGCTACCTGCGACTTGCCTTTTGGCACATCGTCCTGACTGCCGGACCCGTGCTGGGGGTCGCTCTGGCGGTTGGATTGATCATCGGGATTATTCAGGCAGCCACCTCGATCAACGAGATGACTCTGTCATTCGTACCCAAGTTGGTCATCGTGCTCGGGGGTATGGCCCTGATGTCAGATTTCATCCTTACCCAGATGACTGATTATTTCGCCTTCATCTTTGGCGAGATCGTAGCGATCCGATAGCGATAGGGTTGAGATGGGATACGGTGAACTGCCAGGGCTAGCGATCCAGAATCTTATGGATCAGGCGTTGATCTTCCTGATTGTGTCGCTGCGCATTGGCGCCTTTTTGCTCTCCGCGCCCTTTTTCGGATCTCGGATGATCCCACTTCCCGTGCGCATCGTCTTTTCCGCAGCTCTTGCTGCATTTCTCATGGGCCGTGTCGTCGTGCCACCGATCGAGTCACTGACCACGCTCAGTTTATTGCACATTGTTGCTCAAGAATTGGCTATCGGGCTATCGGCCGGGCTGTTGTTAACGATCTCGTTTGCAGCGGTTGCCGTAGCGGGTGAAAAGATCGCTTCGACGGCGGGGCTTTCCTTCGCCTTCCAAATTGATCCAAACAGCGGTGGACAGATGCCTTTGATCAGCCAGCTCTTCACCTTGTTTCTGACGATCATATTCCTCTCTCTGAACGGACATCTCGTGGCTTTTGCGATACTGATGGAGAGCTACAATTTAATGCCGATTGGGGCAGGGGTGGATTATGTCACACTTTTCAAATTGGGTGAAAACGCGGGGGCAACTATGTTTGCCACCGCTGCCCACTTGATGCTGCCTATCGTCACAGTTCTGTTCTTGGTCAATGTCAGCATTGGAATTATTACCCGCTCGGCACCAACGCTGAACCTGTTTTCTTTCGGCTTTCCGATTACCTTGATAGTGGTGTTCTTGCTGTTGTTTGTTTCCGCAGAACCGCTTGGATTTGCGTTTCATGACCTCATCACCAGCGCACTCAGAGATCTTGACGACCATTTGAGGGGGGCTGCCATTGGCCAATGAAGACGACTCCCAAGAAAAGACAGAAGAGCCTACACAGCGGCGCATTGAGAAAGCGCGCGAAGATGGGCAGGTTCTTAATTCTAAGGAAATGTTCGTCTTCGCGACGACTTTTACCGGCATGATCATCATCTTGGCACTCTCAGTGGTAGTCAAGCAATGGATCGGTTATTGGGGCGGCTTTTTTCGGTTTGATCCTGGTGATGGCTTGAGCGATCTTTTGCCCGCTCGCTTATCTGCGGCCTTTTGGGACTTCTTGATCTTGTCGCTAATCGTGGCGGTGCCGATTTTGATCATCGTCTTGGCAACACAGGCGCTTGTGGGGCAAGGATTGAATTTTACCTCTGGTGCGATTGCTTTCAAGGGAAATAGGATCAATCCGCTAAACGGTCTCAAGCGGATGTTCTCGGTTCACAGCTTGGTCGAGCTTGCAAAATCGATCCTCAAGGTTGGCTTTATCGGCGCGGCGGCTTATTCTGTCATAATTGCCTACCTGCCTAGTATATTGGGCTTGGCATCAATCAGCCTTTTGCGTGGGATGGAGACCGCATTTTTCGCTCTGATTGTCTTGATGGGAATGTGCGTCGCGATCCTTGGCGTAATAGGAGCCATTGATTATGCATGGTCAAGCTTTGCACATCTCAAGAAGCTCCGGATGAGCCGTCAGGATCTCAAGGATGAAAGCAAGCAAACCGACGGCTCGCCAGAGGTCAAGGCACGTATCAGGCGGCTGCAATATGAGGCAAGCCGCCGTGCCGCTCAACAGAGCCTTGCATTGGATGAAGTGCCAAATGCAACAGCGATCATCACCAACCCTACCCATTTCGCTGTAGCGCTGCGCTACGTGCCTGGCGAGCAAGGTGCGCCCAAAATTGTTGCGATGGGACGTGGTCGTATCGCTGAAGAAATTATCAAGCGCGGAACTGACGCCCAGATCACCGTCTTCCAAAGCCCGCTTTTGGCGCGAGCCTTGTTCTTTACCGGTGAAATTGGCCAAGAGATTTCGGACCTTCTCTTCACGCCGGTTGCAGCCGTCTTAGCCTATATTTATCGTATTGATCGTGGCGAAAGCCCTGACTTCCCTGATGTTGAGGTTCCCCAAAAGCTACAATTCGACCAATTTGGCCATCCCATTAACGACGAGGTGTTTTGATGTCCAAACGTGTCTCCAGACGAAAATTTAGCAAAACGCGCACTTTGGGCGAGATGATTTCGACAATTTCTTTTTTCGGGATGTCTGGGTGGCTGTTGCTCGAAGCCTTGAGTTTGGTGGAGCAAGCCTCGACCTGGCAGGTTGGTGGGTTGTGTGTCGCAGCGTTTTGTTGCTTCCTTGGCGGTTTCCGTTTCTCCATTGCAGCTGTATGGGAGAACATCCGTAAAGGGCGCGCACGATGACTTTGCAGGCCAAGCCATCGTGCAGTGCGTGCCGGCATTTCTACGTCACCCATGACCGTGCCATGCCTTGGGGGTGTAGGTCTTTCGGATTTCACGCTGCACAACTGCCCAATTTGGTCGTGCGCGCTTCAACTGGCACGGATTGTGCTCGGTATGACGTAAAGCCCCTTTTCAAGGCTCCACGACACGACGCAACGTCAGGAATTCCGCATGAGCAAGCAAAACGCCCCCTCAACCATAGAAGATAGCATCAAGACTGCACTTGATGCCGCTGACGCTGCGATCACTGTGAGTAACGAGTTCGACCAAATCCGAACCGATTACCTCAAGACTCGTGTCGAGGTAAAAGCGATCAACAAGCAAGTGATGACCGTCTTTGTCTCTTCCATTGTGGCCAGCGTCTTGACGGTTGCGGTTGCGGGTCTGATTTACTTTAAAAACATCAGCGAGATGCAGACGACTAATGCAACCTCGCTCGAAGCTTTGGTGATATTTGCGGAGAATGTTGATCGGCTTGCCGCCGCAACAAGCGAAGCGAATGCGCAGGCCGAAAGGATCAACGGACTTGTTGCTGGGATAGACGCGCTCCAAGAGCACATGTCGTCTCTCGTGACGCAAATCGACGCACAAGGTGAAACGACGATGTCCAAATTGGAAGATGTCAACACCGAGATCACGGGCTTGCTCAAACAAACTACCTCGGCGGTGGTGCGGGAAGTCAGCGTTACAATGTCGGATACGCAGGCGGCACTCATGGCCGAAATGGGAAAGCTTAGCATGCAGCCGAAGGAAGAGGGGACCAGTCGGATAGAAGGTGGCCAATCGCCATTTGATGAGATCAAGGCAAAGCTTGAAACCATGATGATGTTGCAACGC
>CAYWUN010000063.1:0-16631 GCA_964461315.1 uncultured Aestuarium sp. | reverse complement strand
GCATCCCAGGCTCGCCGTGAACACCCATGCCGATTTCCATTTCGTCATGGCCGATTTCAAAGTTCAGCTTGCCCGTTTGCGGCATCGAACATGCGGTCAAAGCCACTCCCATAGAGCGGCAATTGTCGTTTGCGTGAAGCGCAGCGGCATAGCAATCATCAAGCGAGCGGCCATGTTCGGCAGCAGCGCCAGCGATCTTGAAGACAAAAAAGTCACCCGCGATCCCGCGACGCTCACCTTCGCGTCCTTTTGGGGCAGAGGCCACATCGTCTGTGACTTGAACCGAACGGGCAGGGACGCCCATGCCTTCGCATTCTTCGGCGGCCATATCAAAGTTCATCACGTCGCCGGTGTAGTTTCCATAAAGGAACATGACACCTGCGCCGCCGTCTGCCGCGCGCGCGGCATCCATGATTTGCTCGGGTGAAGGCGAGGCAAAGACGTTCCCAACTGCCGCAGCATCCGCGAGGCCGCGTCCAACATAACCCGCAAAGGCCGGCTCGTGACCCGAGCCACCACCGATGATGATGCCAACCTTGCCGTCACGCGGGCCATCCTTGGCAACCACAGCACGCCCCGTTGCGCCCTCAATTGTGAGCAAATCAGGGTGCGCAGAGAGCATCCCTTCAAGCGCGTGAGTGATGATGTCCTCAGGCGCGTTGATCAGCTTTTTGGTGCGGATATCTTCGGTCATTTAGCGTCCCTCCACAAACGTCTTGGCGGCGGCGACCGTCTGGTCGAGCCACGGTTGTTCTTTTGCAATAGCGGCATCCAGCCCCTCGTGATCGAGCATAAGCCAATGCTCCAAAATCACGCTCATATCGGCGGGGCAGTGCTTGAGCTGGTCAAGCGTCCAAGTGATCGGCGCACGGCCTTGTCCCAGCGGAACGCCGTGAATTCGGAAGCCTACGCCATAAACATCTGGCGTAATCTCATAGTCCTTGAGGTGCAGGTTGATTGTGTAGGGTGCAAGCATAGAAATGGTTTCTTCGGGCCATTCGTTCGCACAGATCGAGTTCGCCACATCAAGGCAAACGCCAAGGTGATCGTCGTTCACCGCATCCAAAAGCTCGACCATACGCGGGCTGGGATAGTTAAAGTGGTTCTCAATCGCGATCTTCATCCCCGCTTCTCTGGCGCGCTCTACGCGCGGACGGAGCTGCTCGGCAAGCTCGGCAACGGGCACATGGCTGTCGGCTTCGTCCAAGGCAACGCGCAGGATTTTCGAATGAATGCGTTTGCCGATCTCAATGTATTCATCAACCTCTTCTGCGTTAAAACACTGAGTGCCAAGTTCAAGATAAAGCCCCTTGTCCTGAGCAATCTCATAGAGCTTGTGATGATCTGCCTCAGAGTATTTATGCAAAGGCATGTTGTCGGCATATTGCACCATAGACAGGCCCATCGCTTCGGCGCGGTCCAGAAGGTCAAAGGCGGTCAGCGGTTTCGTGGGCACCTGATCTTTGATCCCGATTGACCAACGATAAGCATAGCTTCCAAGACCGAGCTTCATAATTCCTCCCTCGCGCTGTGCGCAGATGCATTTTGTTCGAGCTTAACTCCTAGTCAAACTGACTGTACGGGAAAACCGAAACAAAGTGATCCTATCATAAGCCTAGCTTAATCCAGCTTTAAGCGAAGCGGTGCAGGAAAAACTGATATACTAGTCAAGATTTGCCCGATTCCGGCCTTGACGATTGCGCTAACATGGCGCTCACTGCGTCCCAAGGAGGCGCTCGTTTCAGAGCGCGAAAAGCTATTTTCGAGGGTTTTTAGATGAATTTGACGGGCGAATGGCGGCTGAGCTCTGCCGCAATTGAAGGTGATGTCGCATTTGCAGTTCCAGGGGATGTTCACTCCGCACTTTTAGAGGCGGGTAAGATTTCTGATCCTTACTGGCGTGATACAGAAACGTCGCTCGATTGGGTGCACGAGGCCGAGTGGGTCGCCACGCGAAGTTTTGATGTCCAAAGCCTCGGGAATGGTCGGTATTTCATGACCTTCCATAGCGTGGACACCATCGCTGAACTGCGCGTCAATGGCACCTATATTGGCAAGTTCGAGAACCAGTTCATCCGATATAGTTTTGATGTGACCGAGGCGTTGCAGGCAGGCGCAAACACTGTTTCGATCCATTTTGCCTCGAATAGCCGCGAGGCCGTTGCGCGTGCCAATGCCTCCGAGATCGAGGTGCCTTACATTGCGCACAACTGCCGCATTCCCTACACCAACTTCCTTCGCAAGACCCAGTGTCACGCGGGTTGGGACTGGAACATCGCAATCCTTCCTCTTGGTATCTACGGCGATGTGACATTGAACGAGGTCGAGACCTTCCGACTAGACGATGTCTCGGTCCGTCAAACGCACGAGCCAAACGCTGTGACGGTCGAAGTCACAGCACATTTTGACGCCTTTGATCCGATGGAATCTACCCTCAAGCTCGAGATCAACGGACAGACCGAAGTCGCCGAAGTCAAAGCTTGGCCGGGAACAGGCGCTGCAACCGTGGCCGTCACCATCGAGAACCCCAAACTCTGGTGGCCCGCAGGTCATGGCGATCAGGCGCTCTACGAGGTCAAAGTCGCTCTCGGGTCCCAAGCTCGGAGCTTTAAACTCGGTCTGCGACAGGTCGAACTGATTACTGACAAAGATGACGTCGGTGCGCGTTTTGCCTTCCGCGTCAACGGGCGCGAGATTTTCATGCGGGGCGCCAACTGGATTCCGACCGATGCGCTCCCTTCGCGCGATACCATCGAGACTACGCGTGATCTCCTCATTTCCGCGCGCGAAGCGAATATGAACATGCTCCGCATCTGGGGCGGCGGCGAATACGAGGCCGATTGGTTCTACGCCATGTGCGACGAGATGGGCCTCATGATCTGGCAGGACTTTATGTTCGCCTGTAACGCCTATCCGGGTCACGACCGCGATTGGCTCCGTCTCGTCAAAACCGAAGCTGAACAACAGGTGCGCCGCCTGTCGAAATTCGCCTCGCTCGCTGTCTGGTGCGGCGATAACGAACTTGTCGGCGCGCTGAGCTGGTTCAAAGAAACCAAGAACGACCGCGACCGTTATCTTGCGATGTATGACCGTCTCAACCACACCCTTGAAATGGTGGTCGATGATGAACGCCCCGATGTGCCTTTCTGGCCCTCGTCGCCTTCGATTGGGCGTCTCAATTTCGGGGACGGCTGGCACCTTGATACTTCGGGCGACATGCATTTCTGGTCGGTCTGGCACGAGGCCAAGGATTTCGAGCACTACCGCACCGTCCGACCGCGCTTTTGCTCCGAATTCGGGTTCCAATCCTTTCCGTCGAACCGCTTGATCGAGACCTTCACCCTCCCCGAGGATCGTAACGTCTCGTCCAAAGTGATGGACGTCCACCAGCGTAATATCGGCGGCAATGCGCGGATTGTGGAAACGATCACCCGCTATTTCCGCTTCCCCGACGGGTTCGAGGATATGGTCTATCTCAGTCAGCTGAGCCATGGCCTCGCCATGAAGACCGCTATCGAGTTCTGGCGCTCGAACAAACCGCACACAATGGGCACGCTTTACTGGCAGATCAACGACACTTGGCCTGTCGCAAGCTGGGCGAGCCTTGAATACGGCGGCGGCTGGAAGTCTGTGCACTACATGGCCAAAGGCTATTTCTCTGACATCCTCGTCACCGCGCAACCCGACCCACAAACGGGCGATACGGTCCTTTGGGCAATCAATGACACGCCAGCCGCGCAGGACATCACGGTTCGCACGCGGGCGATTACCGCTGGTAAAACGACCATGCGTGATCTTGCGCCGATCAAAGCGACAATCCCTACGGATCGCGCAATCGAGATTGGCCGCGTGACCAAAGGAACCCTCGCGGCGGAAGAGTTCATCGTCTTCGAATGGTCCGGCAATGGGCACAAGGGCGAGAATTACTATCTCCCGCTGCGTCCCAAGGCCTATGACTTTGGTGCACCCAACGTGACCGCGACCGAGAACGCAGATGGTTCCGTGACGCTCGTGTCTGATCTTCCTGCGCTTTATGTTACGTGGGATCATGGCGGCGACAACGTCTATAGCGACAACTGCGTCACCCTCCTTCCGGGCGAGGCAAAAACCCTCACCGTGACCCGTGAGCGGACTTCGCATACGTCAGAAAACGTCAAAGAGGTGAAATTCCTTGGCGCAAAATGACGCTAAATGAGGGAAACCCTCATTTAATCATTGCAGCCTCACGGGCGACGTTGAAAACTGCGGTATGAGCAACAGACCAACAGTCAAAGATGTCGCCCGCGAAGCTGGCGTAAGCGTTACCACCGTAGACCGTGCCCTCAACGGCCGTGCAGTCGTGCGCGAAGACACGATGCGCCGCATCGCCGAGGCGGCGCACAAGGTCGGCTATCATGCGCGTGGCCTGATTAACCACCGTCTCAATACAGTCGCGCCCGAAATGACCTTTGGGTTCATCTTGCTCAAGGAAAAGCACGAATTCTATCAGCAGTTTGCTCGTGAACTAGAGGCCGCCGTTGCCGCCCGCACCGATGTGAGGGGCCGCGCAATCATCCGCTATGCAACCTCACAAACACCCGAACACTTTGCCGAACACATCGCCACGCTTGGGGCCAAGGTGGACGCCATCGCAAGCGTCGCTGTGAACCACCAAAAACTAAGCAACGTCGTCGAGGACCTTCGCGAGAAAGGTGTGCTAACCTATTCTCTACTCAACGATTTTGCCCAAGGTGTGCGCCGCAATTACCTTGGTCTTAATAACATGAAGGTCGGCCGTGTTGCGGCTTGGACCCTGACGCGTGGCGCCTGCAATCCTGGTCCTCTTGCGATTTTTGTTGGCGGAAACCGTTGGCATGGTCACGACCTGCGCGAAGTGGGTTTCCGCAGCTTTGTGCGCGAAAACACCGATGGGTTTCGCGTCCTCGACACGATCGTCAACCTCGAAGCGCGACAGGTGACCTACGAGGCTGTCCACGACCTCATTGACCGCTATCCCGAGCTAAGTGGCATCTATGTCTCTGGCGGCGGGATGGAGGGCGCGATTGCCGCCGTTCGTGAGGCATGCGAGCCGGGCCAGCTTCCGCTTGTTGTGAACGAATTGACAAGCGAAAGCCGCGCCGCACTTCAAGATGGATACGTGACGACCGTCATCTCTACACCGCTTCAGCAGCTTTGCCATGATCTGGTTGCTATGATGGTGAGTGACCGTAGTAACCAATCTGACCCTACGTTCGGCCAGCATTTCTTGGAGCCAAGGCTCATCGTTCCTGACATGCTCTGATGAAAGATTTACGTCACCTTAACGGTGCGCACGTTTTCCCCGTGGGGAAGGTTTTAGACGGACTCGGGTAGGAATATCCTTGGTTCAAGAATACGCCGCCCCGTTGGAAGGCTCGTGTCTCCCTGTCGTACGCGGATCATCGCATCAATAAGATCACGGCACAGCTCGCGCAATGGCGTCGAGATCACCATCGTGACGTAACCATCTGCCAGAGCCGCACGTCGATCATCGGTCAACTCATTCGCGATCAGCGTTACTTTGCCCGCGGGTCGTTTTTCACGCAGAGCGGCGATTGCCCCTTCGACGCCGCCGCCCGCGACGTAAATCGCGCGAAGGTCCGTATGCCGCTCCAACAGGTCCAGCGTCGCTTCATAGGTCACTTGGCGCGTATCGAGGTTCACATATGTATCGAGGAGCGTGAACTCCGGCGCATTCTCCCGCAGGAAGCTCACGAATCCTGTCTCGCGAAGCACATGCCCATGCCAACGGCTTCCCCCAACAAAGACCGCAACTTTGCCCGCCTCGCGGACTTTCGTGGCAATCATCCACGCGGCAAGGCGTCCGACTTTGATGTTATCCATGCCGAAATAACTATGGCGTGCGGGCTCTGCCACATCGTTCAAGAGCGAAAAGAATGGCACCCCACTAGCGACGAGTTCAGTGACCGTTTGTGTGACCAAAGGATGGTTGATTGCAGCGCTCGCCAGAGCTGAACAGCTTCCCGCCAATGAACGGAGTTCTGATGTGAAATCCTCGGGCGTTGTGGACTGAACAAATCGGATCTTTGCGGTGCCTTTTATGTCATGCCGCTCTGCCACAGCTTGTTGAATTTCTTGGGCAAAATTCTGATAAAACGGCTGCTTCTCTTTGCTAAGTACAAAGCCGAATGTCATGGCGGGAAGCCCAGCCTGCGCCCTCGTGCGCAACAAACCATGCGCGTGGAAACCAAGCCTTTCGGCCGCTTCCGCAACACGGATTGCTGTGGCTTCCTTGACCTTTGTTCGGCCATTGAGAACGCGATCTACAGTGGCAACACCAACCCCAGCTTCGCGGGCAATGTCGTTTAGTGTGGGGCGCTTCATTGCGATGAAATCCTATCAAAAAGTTTATCCATATTGATAGAATTTGATAGAATGCTCTAGCCCTAAACTTAGCACTACTCATCCCACCCTATATTGTCGCCTCAATGTCCGAGGGAGGATCGCATGGGCAAACGAGATTATTCGCTTTTGGGCGAAGATGCGCGCCGCGCTGTTGAAACGGGGCTCGCTGCCGCCGAATGGTACCACACTGAAATTCCGCGCAAGGAGATGAAAGAGCTGATGCAGCGCTCTAATGGCCCTGCGATCCGTGACACTGTTATTCTGTTTGGCTTGATGATCGTATTTGCGCTCGCAGGTATTGCCCTTTGGCCCAGCTGGTGGTCGGCACCGTTTTGGCTTGCTTATGGTGTCCTCTATGGCTCGGCTATGGACAGCCGCTGGCACGAATGTTCGCACGGGACAGCATTCAAGACGCGCTGGATGAATGATGCCGTCTATCAAATCGCATCATTCTGCATGATCCGTAACCCGCACACTTGGCGTTGGAGCCACGCGCGCCACCACACCGATACCGTAATCGTTGGGCGTGACCCTGAAATTGCGGTCATGCGCCCCGTGGTGTTTGCCAAAGTAATCCTCAACTTCTTTGGTGTGCTTGATACGATTTCTGGCCTTAAACTTCTGGCGCTGAACGCTTCAGGGCGTCTCGACCCGCAAGAGGCGACTTGGATTCCAGAAAGCGAACATCACAAAGTCATCCGCGTGGCTCGTATTTGGGTGGCAATCTATGCGGCGACGATTGCTCTGGCCGTTTATATGGGGTCAATCCTTCCGCTTATGGTGATTGGACTGCCGCGTCTCTACGGCGCTTGGCACATGGTTCTGACGGGTCTGCTCCAACACTGCGGACTTGCTGACAATGTCATCGACCACCGGCTCAATTCGCGCACCGTGCTGATGAACCCAGTTTCACGCTTTATCTATTGGAACATGAACTATCATGTAGAGCACCACATGTTCCCGATGATCCCGTATCACCAACTGCCAAAGGCGCATGAACGCCTAAAGCATGACCTTCCCGTGGCTAATTCATCAATTATTGCGGGCTATGCGGAGATCCTTCCTGCGATGTGGCGTCAGATGAAGAACGAAGATTACTTCCTCAAGCGTGAGCTGCCGCCGACAGCAAAACCATACAAAGAAGAATTCCATGCAGCCGCACTTGGCGCGGCGCAGTGACGAAAGCCTAGGGGAGAAAACAATGGCTTGGATTGATGCCGTCGCAACCAGCGACATCGAAGAAGAAGACCTGATCCGCTTTGATCATGGTGGTAAGACCTATGCGATATATCATTCGCCTGATGGAGAGTTTTTCTGCACCGATGGGAAATGCACACACGAGGATGTGCACCTCGAAGACGGATTGGTCATGGAATACGAAATCGAGTGCCCCAAGCATAACGCTGCCTTCGACTATCGCACGGGCGAGGCGCTACGTGCGCCAGCGTGCATCAACCTAAATACCTATCAGGTGAAGGTCGAAGGCGACCGCGTATTCATCGATATCTAATGGATGAACACGCGGGGCGTTTGGCGTTAGAGGCCGACAGTCGGCAACCAAGCGACGAAGTCGTCCATCCAGCGATCAGACAGGGTGCCTTGGACCTTGCCGCCGAAACCGTGGCGACCATTGCCATAAAGGTGGAGCGTTACGGGGACTTTGGCGGCGTGACAGGCCTCGGCCAGCCTTGTTGTCGAACAGGGCGGGACGAGGTCATCATCTGCCGCCGTGGCAAGGAACATCGGGCAGGTGTCCGCGGGGAGCGGCACTTTCCGATAGGCGGGATAGATCGGTGCGGACGCCTTTGGACGGCATTCGGAAGGGGCATCAGTTGCAAGGTGAGCGGCAAGGCCGCCACCAGCGGAAAAGCCGACGACCCCAATACGATTTGCATCAATATTCAAGGCTTCAGCGTTTGCCTTGAGATAGCGCATAGCTTGGCGCGCATCCTCTTCGGCAAAGACGCGACCACCTTCGATATGTGGGTTGCGGTTCGGGGGCTCGGTTCCACCGTAATCGACGCCACGCAAGCCGCCAAAGAACTGCTCCATGAACGCAGGGATCTCTGCGTCGTCTTCGGGGAGGATGTTGCAGCGATAGGTCAGGATGAAACAGTCGAAACCCTCGCGGCTCATTCGATTTGCAATGCGGTAGCCTTCGTTATCGATGGAGACAAAAAGATAACCGCCGCCCGGAATGATGAGCATGGCTTTGCCCGTCGGGTTCTCAGCCGGAATATGCGTGAGCGTGGGGATGTGGATGTTCCGCACCCAGCGTTCGCTTGGGTCAGTGGGATTGAGAAAGGTCTTCTCGGTCCGACCCTCAGCGGGGTCAGAAGGCGGGCCTTCGGGCCAAATTTCGAGTTTGGAGACAGCGTTATCGGGCAATGGGTGAGACATCATAAGACCTTATCGCAAATGGTAACGCTAACACCTTAACGCACCGCACGCATATGGCGAGTGGAAAAATCACAACTGAGAGGCCGCAAATCTGCGGACAAAAGGAGGAACTATGGGACTCTATCACAAGCGCCCAACGGTCGCGGATATTCGCGGTATGAAGGGCAAACGCCAGCTTTCGATGCTTTATGTCGATACCCCCGATGAGGCGGCCGCTGCTTCTGCGGCGGGCATTGATATGCTGTCGATCATTGATCCTGTTTGGACGCCAGAAATGCGAGAGGCCGCCGGCAATTGCTTTGTTCAGGTCGGGCTTTTGTATGGGGAGCTGATAACTCAAGAAGACTATCTGCGTGCTGCTCATCGGGCGATGAAGGTCGGCGGGGACTGTGTGTATTGCGCCTCGTCTTTTGGGACAATTCGAGCGCTTGCCGAAGATGGAATTCCAGTGGTGAGCCATGTGGGTTTGATCCCTTCCAAGGCGACTTGGACAGGCGGGTTCAAGGCTGTTGGGAAAACAGCCCAGAGCGCCTTGGCTGTGTATGAGCATGTGAAGCGGCTCGAGGAAATCGGTGCTTTTGGAGCAGAGTTAGAGGTTGTGCCTGATCGCGTAGCTGAAGAAATAGCAAAGCGGACAAATCTGGTGCTGCTTGGGATGGGCGCGGGGCCTTATGCGGACGCACAGTATCTCTTTGCGGAGGACGTTCTTGGTTATACGCGCGGACATAAGCCGCGTCATGCTAAGAGCTATCGCGATTTCCGAACAGAGTTGGATCGGCTTCAGGTTGAGCGCATTGCGGCCTTTAAGGAGTTCAAAATGGACGTTGAGCAAGGCCAATATCCCGCACCAGAACATTCGGTCGCAATCTCGGACGAAGAACTTGAGCGCTTTGTCTTGACGCTCCCGTGAGGGAACAATGACGTTTTAGTTTCATTTTTTGAAAATATGTCTGAACTGCTTGCCAACTTTTGGTGAGGATTTGGATTTGTGAGATGAAGGCGTGGGCCGCGAAATTGGCTTTCGCCTTCATTTTTTTGGAAAAAGCAATATTTTTGGCAAAATTTCTTGTTGCACAGGCATTTGGTCGGAGATCGAATGAATGATGAATTTGCGTCATTATGTGTGGTCATAAAAGCGTCATTTTTGACGCAAAAACGCGTGGTCTAATTGACGGAATCATTCGAATTTTTCAGGTTGCTGCCAGAACCGATGACGAGGAAATTTCATCGGCTGGGAGACAGAATTGAAACGCGCATTGAACCACATGACGACGCCCAACCTTGGGTATGTCGACTTTCTAGACTTGGCCAAATCTCTGGACTGTGTCGGCGTCGAGGTCCGCAACGACATCGCGCGTCCGCTCTTTGATGGAATCGACCCGAAGGACGCCGGAGTGATTGCGCGTGACAAGGGCATCGAGATTGTTGGCGTGAGCCAAGTCTATCCGTTCAATGCCTGGACCCAAGATCGTGCGGACGAAGTGCTTGCGCTGATCAAAACCGCCAAGGCGGCGGGTGCACATACAATGAGCCTCATTCCGCGCAACGATGGCACGCAAACGGGTGACGGTGAGCGCCGCGTGAATTTGCGCACTGCTCTGACAGCGATCAAGCCGATGCTTGAGGCTGAGGGCATGGTTGCTTTGGTTGAGCCTCTCGGGTTCCTGCGGTCGTCTCTTCGGTCCAAGACTGAATTGGTCGAAGAGATTGACGCGCTGAATGCCAAGGGGCTGTTTAAACTGGTGCACGACACATTCCATCACACGCTTGCTGATGGTGGTCCGATGTATCCCGACTATACGGGAATTATTCATATCTCTGGTGTCGTCGATCCGAGCCTCGCTCTAAGCGAGATGGAAGACGAGCACCGCGTTTTGGTCGATGAAAACGACCGTCTTGGTAACGTCGAGCAAATCGCCGCGCTTTTGGCCGCTGGCTATGATGGGCCGGTGTCTTACGAGTGCTTCTCGCCTCTGACACATGCGATGGCAGACCCGTTCACGGAGATCAAACGCTCATTCGAATTCATTTCATCGCAGATCAAAGCGACTGCGTGAAGGGAATAGGCCCCCATTAGGGAGGGGGTCCTTTTTTCCGGCATATGAACGGTGCGCCGGACACCATATTGGGAGGAAACCAATGAAAAAGACACTTATCGCCGCTGGCCTTGCTTCGCTGCTCTCGACCACTGCTATGGCAGAAAACGTGGGCGTTTCGATGGCTCTGTTCGACGACAACTTCCTGACCGTTCTTCGTAACGGCATGATCGCAACCGCCGACGGTATGGACGGTGTCGAGCTTCAGGTTGAAGACGCACAGAACGACGTTGCCAAGCAGCTTGACCAGATCAACAACTTTATCGCTTCGGGCGTTGACGCGATCATCGTGAACCCAGTTGACACTTCGGCAACCCAAGCAATGAGCGACGCCGCTGCTTCTGCTGGTGTTCCGCTTGTTTACGTGAACCGTCAGCCGATCAACGTTGACTCGCTGCCTGACAACCAAGCGTTCGTTGCATCAAACGAAGTTGACTCGGGCACCCTCGAAACCATCGAAGTGTGCCGTCTGTTCGCAGAAGCCGGCAAGTCCGAAGCAAACGTCTATGTCATGATGGGCGAACTGTCGAACCAAGCGGCTGTTCAGCGTACCGCAGACATCCACGACGTTATGGCAGCTGGCAAATGCGCTGTGACCCTGAACATTCTGGACGAACAGACCGCAAACTGGTCGCGTGATCAGGCGCAAACCCTGATGACCAACTGGCTGTCGACCGGCGCTGCATTCGACGGCGTCATCGCGAACAACGACGAAATGGCAATCGGTGCGATCCAAGCTCTCAAAGCTGCGGGCGTTTCGATGGATGACGTTGTCGTCGCAGGTATCGACGCAACTCAAGACGCTCTGCTGGCAATGGCAGCAGGTGATCTTGATGCGACCGTGTTCCAGAACGCTGCCGGTCAAGGCGCTGGTTCGCTCGACGCGGCCCTGAAGCTGGCTCGTGGTGAGAGCGTCGACCAGAAGGTTTACATCCCGTTCGAGCTTGTGACGCCTGCAAACCTCGGCGACTACACCTCTAAGAACTAATAGATCCCTTTGGGTTCAAGCGAGGCGGCGCCATTTTGGTGCCGCCTTGTACGCTGCATCGCGACGCATGATGCAGACAATGCTGGGAGCAAGACATGTCGCAAAATTCGCATGGCATCGGGGGGCTGACTTTCGATGAGAAGAAGAAAGTCCGTGCACCGGAGTGGAACGTATTCTTCGCCTTAATTCTGATAGTAGCTATTTTCGAAGCGCTTGGTTTTCTGTTGATGGGGCAGAGCTTTTTGTTCGATAGCGCCGACCGGTTTGACAGTATCTTTAACGAAGCCCGTCTTAAGATCATCATCCTTCAGGTCGCCATCGTCGGCATCATTGCCATTGGCTCGACGCAGGTGATTATTCTTGGCGGCATCGATCTTTCGCCTGGTTCGGTGGTCGGTGTGACCGCGATGATCGCTATGTCCTTCGCGCAGGTCGCCGAGGTAAATGGTCTCGCCAATCCGAAGCTTATGTTCGAAGGGGTTTCTGACCTTCCCGTCATCGTGCCGTTGGTTATCGGTATTCTCTGCGGTGTTTTCGCGGGTTTCGTGAATGGCGCGCTGATTGCTTATACCAAAATTCCGCCGTTCATTGCGACTTTGGGTATGATGGTCACAGCGCGCGGTGCGGCGAAGTGGTGGTCAAAGGGTCAACCGATTTCTTTCCCGACCGAGAGTTATGCCACGATCGGTGAAGGCATGAACCCCGTGATTATGTTCATCGCCCTTGCGATCCTGTTTCATCTAATTCTGACCTACACCGTCTATGGAAAGCATACCTATGCTATTGGCTCCAACGAGCAGGCGTCGCGGATGTCGGGTATTAATGTCGAGCGTCACAAAGTGCTCGTTTACACAATTGCGGCGACGCTCGCGGCTCTAGCTGCTGTCGTGCTGTCTTCGAAGAACCTGACAGCGCAGGCCGGTATGGGCGTGATGTACGAACTCGACGCCATTGCGATGACTGTAATCGGTGGCGTTTCTCTTTCGGGTGGTCGCGGTTCGATCCTTGGGACTGTGATCGGGGCTCTGATTTTTGGTGTCATTATCTCTGGTTTCACCTTCCTCAAGCTCGATGCGTATTACCAAGAAATGGTCAAAGGCGCGATTATTGTCGGTGCGGTTGTTCTCGACCAGTGGCGTCAAACCCGTGCTTCGGCGCGTATGTAAGGAGGAATGGTCATGAGTGATATTATCCTCGAAACCCGCGATTTGACTAAACACTATGGCGGTGTGCATGCTTTGGAGGGGGCGAGCTTCCAGATCAAAAAGGGCGAGCACGTTGCCATTATGGGCGACAACGGTGCAGGTAAATCCACCTTTGTTCGGCAGATCACCGCGGTAGAGCAGCGCACGCGCGGCGAAGTGATTTTCGACGGCAAGCCAGTTCATTTCGGCGGGCCGATCGAAGCGCGCGAGGCCGGCATTGAGACAGTGTTCCAGAACCTTGCTCTTGCCGATGATCTGGATGTGCCGTCGAACTTGTTCCTTGGCCGCGAAAAGGTGAAGTTCAACCTTGGACCGTTCTCCATCCTTGACCGCAAAGCAATGCGTGAGGCGACGATGGCGGGGCTTGTGAAAACGGGCGTCAAAATCCCGAACATCATGAACCCGATCCGAAATATGTCTGGCGGTCAGCGTCAGTGTGTGGCTATCGCCCGCACAGCGGCATTCCACTCGAAGCTTACCATCATGGATGAACCGACAGCTGCGCTTGGTGTTCAGGAAACGGCTCAGGTGGAGAACATCATCAAGACCCTGAAAGAGCAGGGCGAGAGCCTTATTCTCATCAGTCACAACATGCGTCAGGTCTTTGATCTTATGGACCGTATCGTTGTGTTCCGGCGCGGGCGCATTTGCGCCAATCTCAACGTCAAAGACACGGACCCTCAGGACGTCGTCGCCTATATCACTGGCGCTAAGACTGGGGCGGAGTTTTCTGAGGCGATTTGATCAAACGGAGGTTGGCAATTTAGGTTGCCAACCTTCACTAAGTCTCGAAGATGCGAAATTTTTGGCACCAAATGGCATTTAAGGCCGTCAAAAATGACATGGAATGAGACGAAAATTTCATTGCCGCTGACTCCTTGTTGACGAAAGGGGGGCGGCCCCTCAAACCCCAAAAATGAGTCCGGCTGAGTCCGGAGCGGGAGGAAATTATGAGCTTACGTTTTGCGGTACTGGGTGCCGGCCGGATCGGTCAGGTGCACGCCCGCGCGATCAACTCGGTCGCGGGTGCCGAGCTCATTGCGATTGCGGAGCCTTTTGAAGCTGCGGCCAAAGCCGCTCAGGAAAAGTACGGCTGCGAAATTCGCACAATTG
The DNA here is from genome assembly GCA_964461315.1 of uncultured Aestuarium sp. Classification (GTDB taxonomy): domain Bacteria; phylum Pseudomonadota; class Alphaproteobacteria; order Rhodobacterales; family Rhodobacteraceae; genus Marivivens. The sequence continues at coordinate 2,445 of CAYWUN010000063.1, read as the reverse complement.
AAGAGGTGGCGACTTCCTCGGACATCGACGCGGTTGTGATCTGCACGCCGACCGATACACACGCTGATCTGATCGAGAAGTTTGCAAAGGCCGGCAAGGCGGTATTCTGCGAAAAGCCGGTTGATCTTAGTGTGGAGCGCGTCAAACAGGCGCTTGCGACCGTCGAAGCCGAGAAGGCTACCTTGATGGTCGGCTTTAATCGCCGCTTTGACCCCGACTTTATGGCCGTGAAGGCAGCGATCGACAACGGCACCATTGGCGATGTTGAGATGGTGACGATCACCTCGCGCGATCCTGGCGCTCCACCTGCTGAATATATCAAGGTTTCCGGCGGCATCTTCCGCGATATGACGATCCACGATTTTGACATGGCACGTTGGCTGCTTGGCGAAGAAGTCGAGACGGTTGTCGCTCAGGCGTCGAACCTTGTTGATCCTGCGATTGGCGCTTTGGGCGACTATGACTCGGTTAATGTGATCCTGCGCACTGCAAGCGGCAAACAGGCCGTGATCACCAACTCGCGCCGTGCGACCTATGGATATGACCAGCGCATCGAAGTGCTTGGTTCAAAGGGTATGGTTTCTGCCAAGAACATGGCTGAAGCAAATATCCAAGTCGCGACTGCCGACGGCTTTAGCGAGCCGCCGCTTTTGAACTTCTTTATGACCCGCTATACGGCGGCTTATGCGAATGAGATCGCTTCATTCGTCAAGGCCGTTGCCGAAGGCGCAGCCACCCCGACAACGGGTTTGGATGGGCTTAAGGCGCTTGAACTTGCTGACGCAGCTTTGAAATCGGCCCAGACGGGTCAAGCTGTTAGGCTCTGAACTCCTCCCTGGGGCTCCGGCGGTTTCGGCCGTCGGGGCCCAAGTTATTCTCGAACCTAAGAGGCACCGAAAGATGAAACACCTTGATGTAATCACGATTGGCCGCGCAGGCGTTGACCTTTATGGCACGCAGGTCGGTGGTCGTTTGGAGGACATGGGGTCCTTTGATAAATACATCGGTGGTTCACCCACGAACATCGCGTGTGGCACTGCACGTCTGGGTCTCAAGTCTGCTCTGATTACCCGTGTCGGTGACGAGCATATGGGTCGTTTCATCCGTGAGCAGCTTCTTCGAGAAGGTGTGAACGTCGATGGCGTCAAAACAGACCCCGAGCGCCTGACCGCACTGGTGATCCTTGGTATTCGGGATGAAGAGCAGTTCCCGCTTATTTTCTATCGTGAAAATTGTGCGGATATGGCGCTTTGTGAAGATGACATCGATGAGGATTTCATCGCGTCTTCGCGTTCGGTTCTTGCGACGGGCACACATCTTTCCAACGTGAAAACCGAGGCTGCTGTGATTAAGGCGCTCAAGCTTGCGCGTAAGCACGGTGCTCAGACGGCTTTGGACATTGACTATCGTCCGAACCTTTGGGGCGTTGCCGGTCACGGTGATGGTGAGAGCCGTTTTGTGGAAAGCGCGAAGGTTACGGAAAAGCTCCTCTCGACGCTGCATTACTTTGATCTCATCGTCGGAACCGAAGAAGAGTTCCACATCGCCGGTGGTTCGACCAACACGATTGAAGCGCTCCGCGCCGTTCGCAAGGTGTCGAATGCAACCCTCGTTTGCAAGCGCGGCGCTGCTGGCGCGGTGGCTTTCGAAGGCGAGATCCATGATAGCCTAGATGATGGACAAACCGGTCCCGGTTTCCCGATCGAAGTCTTTAACGTCCTTGGCGCAGGTGACGGGTTCTTCTCGGGTCTGATGAAGGGCTGGCTTGACGGTGAAGACTGGCCGACCGCGTTGAAATACGCGAACGCTTGTGGTGCTTTTGCTGTATCGCGTCATGGATGCACGCCTGCTTATCCGTCGCTGACCGAGCTTGAGTTCTTCCTTGATCGCGGCGTGATCCGCCCTGATTTGCGCAACGATGAGCAGCTTGAGCAAATCCATTGGTCCACGAACCGTCATGGCGATTGGTCGACGATGCGCGTTTTTGCGTTCGACCACCGTATGCAGCTTGAGACTATGGAAGGCTATTCGCTCGAAAAAGGCGGGGAGTTCAAAGCACTTTGCCTAAAGGCCGCAGAGCAAGTTCAGGACGGTAAGGGTGGTTATGGCATCCTTTGTGATAACCGCATTGGCCGTGCGGCGCTTCATGCGGCTTCGGGTTCTGGTCTGTGGATTGGTCGCCCGACCGAATGGCCGGGTTCGCGTCCGCTGACTCTCGAGCCTGAACTTGGTTCAGACTTTGGCGGGCTCAACCAATGGGCCAAGGAAAACGTGGTCAAGGTTCTGTGTTTCTGTCACCCTGACGATGACGCAGAAACCCAAGCAAAACAAGAAGATACCGTTAAGCGTCTTTTTGAAGCCTCGCGTCGTAATCGGCTTGAGTTCTTGCTCGAAGTGATCCCGTCCAAGGTTGCTCCTGTGGTTTATGAGTCCTCGGCAAAATTG
>CAYWUN010000062.1:0-16869 GCA_964461315.1 uncultured Aestuarium sp. | reverse complement strand
TGATTTGGCGCAGCTTGCCGACATATGCCGCAGCTTCTTCGGGCCCGCGAATATCTGGGCGCGACACGATTTCCATGAGAGCAACGCCCGTGCGGTTCAGGTCCACAAAGGACATCGCGGGGTCCATATCGTGGATCGATTTGCCAGCATCCTGCTCAAGGTGGATGCGCTCGATGCGGACGCGGCGCGCTGTGCCGTTGCCAAGTTCGACCAGAACTTCGCCTTCACCCACGATGGGGTGGTAAAGCTGGGAAATCTGATAGCCCTGAGGAAGGTCAGGATAGAAATAGTTTTTGCGGTCAAATGCAGACCAAAGGTTGATTTCGGCCTTGAGGCCAAGACCCGTGCGCACGGCCTGTGCGACGCAGCCTTCGTTGATGACGGGAAGCATGCCGGGCATACCAGCATCCACGAAAGCAACGTTCGAGTTTGGCTCGGCGCCGAATTGTGTCGAGGCGCCCGAGAAGAGTTTGGCTTTGGTCGCGACCTGAGCGTGCACCTCAAGGCCGATCACGAGTTCCCAGTCGGAAGTCGCCCCAGCAATGACTTTGGGTTTCGGGGCTTCGTAGGTCAGGTCGAGCATCTTTTCTCAGTCCTTTGGCTTTGACAGACGTTCTCTAGGACGAAGGGCGCTCGGGTTCAAGTCATCTGGCATGAGCAAAGAGCCGCCAATTGCGCTATTTCGCGACAAGATTGACTCGACACAACGTGGGAGTGCAGGGCATTGCTTAGTCCGACGTTAACAACTCTGGCTTTCGGAAATGCGATCTTTGGTGCGTGCTACAGTCTTTGTGGCGATTGGTTTAAGTGCTGCGGCATGTGTCAAATCTCCCGAAGTCGAACAAGCAGGCGCTCTTCCCGTCATGGCGTGGGATCATAGACCCGAGGCAGCGGAGTGGACAGAAAGCGCACTTGCCGCTCTTAAAGAACACGGCGCACCTTTGCTCAGCGAATATCCAGAAGACATCAGCGAATGGTGCCCAGGCTATCTAAAAGCAGATGAGGATGATCGCGCGGCCTTTTGGGCAGGTATCCTGTCTGCACTTGCCAAGCATGAAAGCACTTGGAACCCGCAAGCTTCTGGAGGTGGGGGCGCTTGGATCGGTCTAACTCAGATCGATCCTCGAACGGCCAAGGGTTATGGCTGCGCCGCGCAAACCGCAGCTGAACTCAAAGATGGGTCCGCAAACCTCTCCTGCGCCATTCGAATTGCTGCCGTAACTGTTCCGCGTGACAGCATGGTGGCGTCTGGACGTCAGGGACTGGCTGCCGATTGGGGGCCTTTTGTGAATAGTTCAAAACGCGCCGACATGGTCGCTTGGACCCGAGAGCAGCCTTATTGCCAAGGCTAATCGGGAATTGGCCGAATTCGGTCGGGTTGCTACACTCCACATTATGCGCCGTTTGACCTTCATTCTGACTGGGCTTTTGCTTGCCATCTGTTCGGGCCTAGAGGCAGAGCAACTTGGGCCTGTTGATCGTAGAGAGGCGGCGCTTCAGGCGCTTGCGGTCGTTCGTCCTATTGGCCGCCCAGACTTTATGGTGCGCTTGCCGGTCACAATTGAGACGCGCGAGCCAGAAGTGCGACCCGTGGCGCGATCCAATTATTTGCCCGAGGCGAGATGGGACAGGTTAAGCGTTGGTCCAATTTGGACGCGCGCTGTGATGTCCGCAATTTCAGCGCACGGCGATGATCTTGAAAACACAGTGCCGAGGGACATCGAAAAATGGTGTCCGGCGTACGAGGCAAACGACCCTGAAAAACGGCGAGCCTTTTGGGCGTGTATGATCTCGCTCCTTGCTCGATACGAAAGCACTTATCGTCCCGATGCTGTTGGTGGAGGAGGACGCTGGTATGGCCTGATGCAAATCTTGCCGAGCACTGCGCGTCATTTCGGGTGCCGAGCCACCTCTGGTGAGGCTTTGAAGGTTCCAGAAGCTAACCTTGCTTGCGCCGTTAGGATCATGAACGTGACCGTGCCGCGAGATAACGCAATTGCACAGCGCGATAGTCGTTGGCGCGGAGTTGCCGCAGACTGGGGACCAATGACCGACAGTTCCAAGATCGACGCAATGGCCAGTTGGACCAGCGCCCAAAGTTATTGCACCAGTCTTGAATCGGTTAGGCCGCGGGCGCGACCGATAACAATTCGATCCCAGCAATAACTTTAAATGCCCATTTCCCATTGACCGAAAAGACTGGGGACGCCACTTCGTTAGGAAAGACCTAGATGGGAACTATGATGAGCAATCCGCTTTTGAACGACTGGTCCACGCCTTATGGACTTCCGCCTTTTGATGCCATTACAGATCAAGACTTCTCTCCTGCCGTTGATGCCGCCCTTGCCGTGTCCCGTGCGAACATCGCGGCGATCACTGCATCGAGTGAGGCCCCCAATTTCGAGAACACAATCTCTGCTCTCGAGGTGGCAGATGAGAAACTAAATGCCGTTCTTGGGGCTTTCTATGCTCTTGCAGGTGCCGACAGTAATCCCGAGCGCGAAGCCCTAATGCGTGAGTTTGCGCCAAAGCTTTCGGCCTATGGCTCGGAGATTTCTTCAAATGAAGCTCTGTTTACGCGGATTGATGCGCTCTGGAACGGGCGAGATCAGCTGGATCTGAGCGCTGAACAAGAGCGCGTTTTGATGCTGACGCATCGCGGTTTTGTCCGTTCTGGTGCGCTGCTCAAAGGGGCAGAGGCCGAGCGGCTCAAACAGATCAAATCGCGCCTTTCTGTGCTTGGGACTGAGTTCACGCAAAACCTGCTCGCAGACGAGCGTGACTGGTTTATGCCTGTGACCGAAGCTACGCTTGCGGGACTTCCTGAATTTGTTGCATCTGCGGCGCGATCTGCGGGTGAAGAAAAGGGACAGGACGGTCCAGTTGTGACATTGAGCCGCTCGCTCATCGTCCCGTTCCTTCAGTTCTGCAAAGACCGCGAACTGCGCAGGATTGCCTATGAGGCATGGACCGCGCGGGGCGCAAACGGCGGGGCAACCGACAACCGTGCCATTGCTGCTGAAACCCTCAAGCTCCGCGAGGAGCGCGCGAAGCTTCTTGGATACGAAAGTTTCTCGGCATTCAAGCTTGAGACCGAGATGGCTGGAACCCCCACAGCGGTAAATGACCTCTTGATGGAGGTTTGGGTGCCCGCAAAGGCCGCAGCCGAGGCTGACGCATTGGTACTTGAACAGCGGCTTGTCGCGGATGGGTTTTCGGTGCCACTCGAACCTTGGGACTGGCATTATTATTCGGCGCGTCGCCGCGAAGAAGAGCACAGTCTCGACGAGGCGGCGATCAAACCCTATTTCCAGCTCGACAAGATGATCGAAGCGTCCTTTTCCTGTGCGTCGCGGCTATTTGGTCTGGAGTTTAAACCTGCCGAAGGGCCGCTCTATCACCCAGATGTCCGTCTTTGGGAGGTTTCGCGAAACGGTGAGCACATCGCACTTTTCGTCGGTGACTATTTCGCGCGAGGGTCCAAACGTTCCGGCGCTTGGTGCTCAGCGATGCGAAGCCAAAGCCGTGTAAATGGTGACGTTCGCCCGATCGTCGTAAATGTCTGTAACTTTGCCAAACCGGCCAAGGGTCAGCCAGCGCTCCTTTCCTATGATGATGCGCGGACTTTGTTCCATGAATTTGGACATGCGCTTCACCAAATGCTGTCTGATGTGACCTACGAAAGCATTAGCGGCACCTCAGTTGCTCGAGACTTTGTTGAGCTTCCAAGTCAGCTTTACGAACATTGGCTCGAAGTGCCCTCAGTTCTCGAAGAATTTGCGCTTCACGCGCAAACGGGCGAGCCCATGCCGAGCGATCTTTTGGAGCGCGTGCTTGCGGCGGGGACTTATGACACGGGTTTCCAAACTGTTGAATATGTTTCATCCGCACTTGTTGACCTTGCCTTCCACAATGGCGCCGCGCCTGCGGACCCTATGCAGAGGCAGGCTGAAGTGCTCGAAGAAATCGGAATGCCTCGCGCGATCCGAATGCGCCATGCCACGCCGCATTTTGCCCACGTTTTCTCAGGGGACGGATATTCGAGCGGGTATTACAGCTACATGTGGTCCGAGGTCATGGACGCGGATGCCTTCGCGGCCTTTGAAGAGGTCGGTGATCCGTTTGATCCCGCTCTTGCCTCCAAACTTGAAGAGTTCATTCTCTCCAAGGGAGGCTCAGAAGATGCGGCAGCGCTCTATACTCAGTTCCGAGGGCGCTTGCCCGGTGTTGAAGCGCTCCTCAAAGGGCGAGGGCTTCTCGCCTCGGCCTAATCAGTTGCGGAGATCGTCGGGGTGTCGTTCCACTCCGACGGGATCTTTGTGGATCATGACGTCCGCACTTGGGAAAGTGGTGACGATTTTACGGCGAAGCGCAGCACCAATCGCATGTGCTTCGTCCAATGTCTGATTGCCATCTAGTTCAATATGCAAGTTCACAAAAACGCGGCTGCCCGCCTGACGGGTTCTCAGATCATGAAACCCGTGCACACCGGGGAAGTCGCTCGCAATTTGTGTAATGCCTTGGATCATGTCAGTGTCTGCCGAGCGGTCCATGAGCGCGTCCCAAGCGCCTTTGCCGATCTTGAAGGAACCTGCGAACATGAGCGCTGCGGCCATTAGTGCCACAATGCTGTCGATCGCACCGATGCCAAAATGCGATGACACCCAGAGCGCACCGATTGCGCCAATGTTCGGCACGAGGTCTCCGACATAATGGAGCGAGTCAGCTGCGACGACTTTGTTACCAGTTTTGCGCGCGACAAAGCGCTGCCAAAGCACCAGAACAAAGGTGAGCAGGATCGAAAAGACCATAACAGCGATGCCGATACCTTCGTCTGCAAGCGCGCCGCTTGTACCCGAAAGAAGGCGCTGGGCGGAAACAAATGTAATCCACCCCGCAGAGGCCGCGATAAAGATGGACTGCGCCAAAGCGGCAAGGTCCTCTGCCGAAGTATGTCCAAAAGCGTGGTCTTCGTCGGCGGGTTTTGCGGCATAGCGGATCGCGAGCAAGCCGCCCAAAGACATCATCAGATCAATTGCAGAATCGGCGAGAGTGGCCGCAATCGACACTGAGCCCGTGAGTGAAAGCGCCCAGAACTTGGCGAACACCAAAACAAGCGCAACAACGACGGAAAACAGGCCCGCCGAAATATTCAGTCGCGTGTGATGTGCATGGCTCATGAGCCTATCCTAGGTGGCCTGTTCAATAAAATGAACGATTATTCCAACACTTCATCTGGGTCCACGCCCCAGATTGCCGATTTTGGCAGCCAGCCATCATAGCCATCTGCGTCAACTTCGCACCATGTTGCTGTGCAGCCTTTAAGGCGCGCAATCACGCCGCTTTCCAAAATGGCAACTTGGCTCGAATCTTCGCTGGCTCGCGAATAGACGGGCTGCATATCTTCATCAATGATGACAGTTCGCACGCCAGACAGGAGCGTAAAGTGGATCCAGCCGCCTAGGCCTTCTCGGTCCACAACACGCCGCCAGTTTTCAAATTCGGCGACGACTTGAAGTGGCATATCGCGCCGCGTGAAAATCCAGTCGATGCGGTGGGAAAGAGATGGGCCACGTCGCACATTTGCTTCGCCTGCCTTCAAAGACACAAATCGCGGAAGCGGAAGATTTGTGACTTCGCCGCGCGCAATATCCTCGGCGCGGAGCGGCGACGCGGCAACTGCGAGTGCCAATACCAACCAGCGAGGGAGGGTCATCATAACGACTGCTTTCCGGTTATTGTCTGCTCAATTGTCCGAGGGCGGCATTCGCTGCTCTTGTGCCTCGTCCATTGTCTTGGCAATCTGGCATTAAAGCAGTGATTTGCAAAGAAGCGGAGGGAAGATCATGTCAGGTAAACGTCTGAGTGTTGTCGTCACGCGACGGTTGCCCGAGCAGATTGAAGTCCGCCTCAAAGAACTCTTCGATGTGCAGTTGCGCGATGATGACAAACCATGGTCGCGCGAACAGCTTGTCGAAGCGATGCGCAATTGTGATGTTCTGGTCCCGACACTCACCGATAAAATCGACAGCAATATGCTTGCAGCGGCGGGTGAACGGCTGAAACTCATTGCGAACTACGGCGCGGGTGTGGATCACATCGACGTTGGGACCGCCCGCCAGCGCGGTATTCACGTTTCGAATACGCCGGGCGTTATGACAGAAGACACTGCGGATATGGCAATGGCCCTTATCCTCGCTGTCACGCGCCGCATTCCAGAAGGCCTCTCGATGATGCAGGCTGGCGAATGGGGCGGTTGGGCGCCGACTGCGATGCTCGGTGGTCGTATTGGTGGACGACGTCTTGGAATTCTCGGCATGGGCCGAATTGGTCAAGCGGTTGCGCGCCGCGCTCAAGCTTTTGGGATGACCGTGCATTATCACAATCGCAAGCGGCTTCGCCCTGAGATGGAGGAGCAAGTTGGCGCGACCTATTGGGAGAGCCTCGATCAAATGGTGTCGCGCGTTGATGTGCTTTCAATCAACTGCCCGCATACGCCGAGCACGTTCCACCTTATGAACGCACGTCGGCTCAAGCTTATGAAACCAAGCGCTGTCATCGTGAACACTAGCCGCGGCGAAGTGATCGATGAAAACGCTCTTACGCGCATGCTTCGCGCTGGCGAGATCGCAGGAGCTGGTCTCGATGTGTTCGAACACGGGACCGAGTTCAATCCGCGCCTGCGCGAGCTTCCGAATGTCGTTCTGCTTCCTCACATGGGCTCCGCTACCATCGAAGGCCGTTTGGAGATGGGGGAAAAGGTTATGATTAACATACAGACTTTCGCGGATGGGCACCGCCCACCTGATCTTGTCGTTCCGTCGATGTATTGAGCGAGCGTCCACTAGATGACCCCGAATATCCGACTTGAGTGGCTCGACGATGCGGATCGCGCCGTTGAACTTCCTTCTTATCAGACGTCTGGCGCTGCTGGAGCGGATGTGCGCGCGAATTTTCCCGAAGAGCAACGTGGCGGCATTACCCTTGGCGCCGGAGAACGTGCTTTGATCCCAACGGGACTTCGGATGGAAATTCCTGAGGGGTTCGAGGTTCAAGTGCGTCCGCGCTCGGGCCTTGCGCTCAAGCATGGCATCACTTTGCCCAATTCGCCCGGTACAATAGACAGCGATTACCGAGGCCCTCTTGGCGTTATCATTATGAATGCAGGGTCAGAGCAGTTCCACATTGCGCATGGCGACCGTATTGCTCAGCTGGTTGTCGCTCCGGTCGTTCAGGCTACCTTTGAGATGGCTGAAGGGCTCAGCGAGACCGAGCGCGGCGCGGGTGGTTTCGGTTCAACAGGAGTGGGGTCGTGATCCTCGTCGGCACCCTGGCTCTTGTTCTATGGGGCATCGGCATGCTGATGGGCGCGCCGAAAAGGGCGCGCTGGGTCATGATTTCGATCTTGATGGCGGGGGTCATTCTCGTTCAGCTTACCTTCGTTGAAGGTCATCCTTTGCGAGAAGCAACGGGCGGGGATGTTCGGCTTTGGGCGCTATTGATCGGTTTTGCAGTTATAGTGACTTTCTATCGCTCGCTCTTGGACAAGCTCAAAGCGAGGGCAAAGGTAGACCAAACCTCGACCGAGCAAACGGGTACCTTTTCTGAAACCGAAATTAATCGATACGCGCGGCATATGATCATGCGCGAAATCGGCGGCCTTGGTCAGAAAAAGCTCAAATCGGCCAAAGTTCTTGTCATTGGGGCAGGGGGGCTCGGCTCGCCGGCTCTCCTTTATCTCGCCGCTGCGGGCGTAGGGACAATCGGGGTCGTCGATGACGATGAGGTTGAAGGCTCGAACCTGCAACGCCAAGTCATCCACGCGGACAGTCGTATTGGGATGCCCAAGGTGTTTTCCGCCGAAACGGCGATGAAGGATATCAATCCATTTATCACCGTGAAGCCCTATAATCGAAGGCTAACTGAAGCCGATGCAGAGGCGCTGATCGGTGAATATGACGTTGTGTTGGATGGAACAGATAACTTCACCACTCGCTATATGGTTAATCGCGTCTGTGCCAAACTTGGCAAGCCGCTCGTTGCGGCAGCGATGACACAATGGGAAGGTCAGATCAGCCTCTATGATCCTGCAAACGGAACGCCTTGCTACGAATGTGTTTTCCCCGAAGCGCCCGCTGATGGCTTGGTTCCCACATGCGCTCAAGCAGGAGTGCTTGGGCCTTTGCCCGGTGTGATCGGCTCACTGATGGCGACCGAAGCCGTCAAAACCATTGTGGACGCTGGTGAAGGTTTGCGCGGAAGGCTCTTGATCTATGACGCCCTTTACGCCGAGCCGCGTGTCCTTAAGACCAAACGTCGAGAAGACTGTCCCGCTTGCGGTAAATCTCATTGATCACGGCGCTGGCGCGGCTTGCGGCCTTCGGGGCGGCGCGATTTTGGCGCTGAGGCTGGCTTGGGCGTCAGCATCGCCTCTCGCACATCGTATTCGCCTACGTCCAAATCCGCGACGGTATACGGTCCTATTGACCAACGAATAAGGCGCAGTGTCGGAAAGCCAATAGCAGCGGTCATGCGCCGTACTTGTCGGTTACGCCCTTCAGAGATTGTCAGCTCTATCCATTGGTCAGGAATCGATTTGCGGTAACGCACAGGTGGATCGCGTTCCCAGATGCTTGGAGGATCAATCAAACGCACCTTAGCGGGGCGCGTCGGACCATCATTGAGTGTGACACCGCGGCGCAATGGCTCGAGGTCGGCGTCGGTCGGCGCGCCCTCGACCTGAGCGAGATAGGTTTTCTCAGTTGCAAAGCGAGGATTCGAATATTGAGCTTGCAACCGTCCATCATCGGTCAAGAGCATGAGCCCTTCGCTGTCACGATCAAGGCGGCCTGCGGGATAGACGCCTTTGATTTTAATATAATCTGAAAGCGTTGCGCGCGGGGTCGGATTCTTGGTGTCCGTGAACTGCGAAAGCACGTCGAAGGGTTTATTGAAGAGAACTAGCTTTGCCATAACGCCTTTTAGCTCAGGCGCAGAATGCAGGCGAGCGAAGATTTCACGTTGGAAAATGATCAAATTCACCTTGAGAATAAGGGGTTTGATCAAATTCTCGTAGCCGTTTGAAAAAAAATTCTCGCATTGGGAATTTCCTCTTGAAACGAGTCATAATTTGCCCCAAATGCGCGTTTTATAGACGCCAACGCACGCGCCTCTGGCCGGTAAAGCAGTCCCGCTGAACGTGTTTACGTAGCGACGGTAACGTCTCCTTTTGGAACTGTTTGGCCTTTGGCCCGTCTGATGGAGATGACCATGACGACTGCGAACTTCGCTTCGGCGATTAACGAATCCCTGTCTTTTGATGCTGCCCGTCTCGACAAATACGTAGCGGCTCATGACTTTGATCGTCCGACCCTTGTGATCGATGTAGATCGCGTCGAGCAGCAGTATCACGCGCTCAAAGCGGGTCTTGGCCGTGCTGACATCCACTATGCGGTAAAAGCAAACCCTGCCGTCGAAGTGATAGAGCGTCTCGTTCAACTTGGGTCGCACTTTGATGCAGCTTCGCGCCCCGAAATCGAAACCTGCCTCTCGCAGGGCGCAAAGCCGCACCAGATTTCGTTCGGCAACACCATCAAACGTCCGTCGGATATCGTGTGGGCCTATAACGCCGGCATCACCCTTTTTGCGGCTGATGCTGATGAAGAGCTTTACAAGATTGCTGAACATGCTCCCGGTGCAGACGTCTATATCCGTCTCATCGTCGAAGTGTCTCAGGCTGACTGGCCTCTGACCCGCAAATTTGGCTGTGACCGCGACACTGCGCTCCGTCTGCTTGATCTGGCAAAGGACCTCGGTCTTAATCCGGTTGGTTTTTCGTTCCATGTCGGTTCGCAAACGCGTCAAGCCGCGATGTGGGAGCCTTCGCTCGATGCGCTGGCCGAAATCTGGCATGCTGCAAAAGACGCAGGTCACGAACTGACTCTTCTCAACATCGGTGGCGGTTTCCCAGCATTCTACGACGAAGAAATTCAGGCTCCGACCGACTACGCCGCCGCTGTTATGGCGCTCGTCATTGAGAAATTCGGTGAAGTCGAGCGCATCATGGCAGAGCCTGGCCGCGGTATGGTTGCAGAAGCAGGCGTAATCGTCTCCGAAGTGCTGCTTGTGTCTCGCAAGTCGGACCGCGACATGCATCGCTGGGTCTATCTCTCGATCGGCCGCTTCTCGGGTCTTGCCGAAACCGAAGGCGAAGCAATTCGCTACAAGTTCGAAACGCCCCGTGACGAAGATGCAATGGGTCCGTGCATCATGGCTGGTCCGTCCTGCGATAGTGCGGACGTGCTCTATGAAAAGCGTCCGATGCCACTTCCTCTCACGCTCAAGGCTGGTGATCGCGTGCTCATCCGTAACACGGGCGCATATACTTCGACCTATAGCTCGGTTTGCTTCAACGGCTTCCCTCCGCTCGACGTGGTTTGTATTTGACCACCCAAGCACAAAAGCGGCACACGGTATACCACGGTGTGCCGCTAAGTCTTTATAAAGACTAATTTTTATATTGATTAGCGCGGACTTCTCATTAGATTGCATTCATCTTATTGATGGCTGCACCATGACCCCGATTGAAGATCATCCCCTCCGCTATTCCCTTGTGAATGAACTGCATGCGCGTCCTTTTCCTTCTATGAAGGCCCCGGGGCGTGCGGCCTATCTTGCTATTAAACCAGCACAAAACGCGGCCGAGCGGGATCGCAATGCAGAGCGCGCTCACCTCATTGATCTGCTAGATCGGTTTGGCGCAGCCCACCCGCAGCCGGGGGCAACGCATTATTTTGGTCAGATCGGTAAGCATACGCTTAAATGGGAAAGTCACACCGAGTTTGTGACCTATACCATTATTGGTGAAGGCGTAGCAGATCGTCCCTTTGATGCGGCAACGTTTAACGTCTTTCCCCAAGACTGGCTCAACGCCGCACCGGGCACTCGGATTACCTCTGCTTTGATCCGCGTCGAGCCTTTGGTTGAGGATTCGCTGATCGGACCAAAAATCGAAGACTGGTTTGTGCCAGAGAGCCTCGCCATCAGCCGAGTGCTCGAGGATGAGTTGGTTATCGCATCTGATTTCAGGATCGATTCTACCGGTCACATGCGATTTGCGATCTTTGCGCGCCCCGATACGGGCCAGCGTCGCATCGGACGCGTGATGCAGCGCCTTTGTGAGATTGAGACTTATAAGTCTATGTCGATGCTTGGCCTAGCACGCGTGCGTGATATGGGTCCGACCATGAACCAGCTTGAAGATCGTTTGACGAAACTTGTGCAGGGCATGGCAGATGAGGCGATCCAACCCGCCGAAACGTTGCACCTGCTTTTGGAGGTCTCGGCGCAACTCGAAGGCTTGATTGCACGTTCCAATTTCCGCTTTGGTGCCACGGGGGCCTATGAGCTTATCGTAAACCAACGCATTGAGGTGCTTCGTGAAAAGCGGTTCGAAGGTCGTCAGACCTTTGCTGAATTCATGTTGCGCCGCTACGATCCTGCAATGCGCACAGTCAAATCGGCAGAGGCGCGTCTCAAGGCAATGTCTGATCGCGCGATACGCGCGGGTGATCTTTTGCGGACTCGGGTTGATGTTGAACGATCTGCCCAAAACCAAGCTCTTTTGACGAGCATGGACAGCCGTTCTGATACACAGCTTAAGCTGCAAAAAACGGTTGAAGGCCTCTCGGTCGTCGCAATCAGCTACTACGCACTCAACCTCGTGCTCTACGTGCTGGGGCCGATTGAGAAAACGCTCGAAATTCCAAAGTATTACATCGCCTCGGCCGCAACACCCGTAGTGGTCTTTGTAGTTTGGTTGATGCTGCGGCGTATTCACAAACATATGGAATAGGTGGTCTTGCTCCTTGGGCGCCGATGCATGACACTGCGTCCAAGTTACTTTCGCCTTAGGAGCGACCATGCCTATCAAGAACAGCTTTGCAGACCTTCTCCCTGAAATCACGGGGTGGCGTCGGCATTTGCATGAAAACCCTGAAATACTCTTCGAAGTTCACAAGACAGCAGCGTTTGTAGAAGAGAGGCTGCGAGAGTTCGGTTGCGACGAGATCGTGACGGGACTTGGCCGTACGGGACTTGTTGGGGTGATCAGGGGAAAGACTGATACCAAAGGCGCCGTTGTGGGGCTTCGCGCCGATATGGACGCGCTTCCTATTCACGAGGAAACGGGGCTTCCCTATGCGTCCAAAACTGCTGGTGCGATGCATGCGTGTGGCCACGACGGTCATACGGCAATGCTTCTTGGGGCCGCGAAATACCTTTGCGATACGCGCCAGTTCAATGGCACTGTTGTTGTGATTTTCCAACCCGCAGAAGAGGGTGGAGGCGGCGGACGCGAGATGTGCGCAGACGGCATGATGGATCGCTTCGGCATTCAGGAAGTCTATGGCATGCACAATTGGCCTGGTGTTCCCGCCGGCACCTTTGCGATACGCTCGGGATCGTTCTTTGCTTCGACCGATCAGTTCAAGGTGACGATCAAAGGGCGGGGTGGTCACGCGGCCAAACCACACGACACTGTCGATCCAGTCGTTATGTCGGCTCAAATCGTAACCACACTTCAGACGATTGCGAGCCGAAACGTCGATCCTGTTGATCAAGTCGTGGTCTCAGTGACGTCGATCGAAAGCAGCTCTACCGCCTTTAACGTGATCCCGCAGCATGTGACGATCAAAGGCACAGTCCGCGCGATGACCAAGGAAACGCGCAAATTCGCGGAAGAACGTCTTACCGCGATTGCGCGTACTACGGCGCTTGCATTTGGCGGCGAGGCGGTTGTGGACTATTTCCACGGATATCCGGTGATGGTGAACCATCCCGAACAGACCGAGTTCGCAGCACATGTGGCGACAAAAGTGTCGGGTGGTTGCGCCGAAGCCCCTATGATCATGGGCGGAGAGGACTTTGCCTATATGCTTGAGGAACGCCCCGGCGCTTATATTCTGGTGGGGAATGGGGACACGGCAATGGTCCATCACCCAGAATATAACTTCAACGATGAAGTCATTCCCGCAGGCTCAAGCTGGTGGGTCGGGATCGCAGAAGAGCGGATGCCACTCGAACACGCCTAAAGAACGGATCAGCCGCCCGTGTGGGACATATGGCGGCTCATCTTGCCCTGAACGTCCTGACGCGAATAGTCAAAGTCGTGTCCCTTGGGCTTTAGAGCGATGGCGCGGCGGATTGCGTCCTCTATATGGGCGGGATCTTCCGAGGCGCGGAGCGGGGCGCGTAGGTCCGAATGACCTTCTTGGCCAAGGCAGGTGTAAATCTCGCCCGTGCATGTGATCCGCACACGGTTACAGCTTTCGCAAAAGTTATGGGTGAGCGGTGTGATAAAGCCAATTTTCTGGCCCGTCTCAAGAAGACGGACATACCGTGCAGGGCCACCAGAGCGCTCGTCTGTGTCGGTGACTGTGTAGCGTTCAGCCAGACGTGATCGAAGGTCCGATAGCGCCCAATATTGGCCCAAGCGATCCTCGTTGCCAATATCGCCCATCGGCATGACCTCGATGAAGGTCAGGTCCATGTCGCGACTTGCGCACCATTCGGTGAGGGTAAAGAGCTCGTCTTCGTTAAATCCCTTGAGCGCGACCGTATTGATTTTGACGCGAAGCCCAGCTTCCAGAGCGGCGTCGATCCCTTTGAGCACCTGCGGAAGGCGGCCCCAGCGCGTAATGTCGGCGAACTTTTGCTCGTCCAGAGTATCGAGTGAAACGTTGATACGACGCACGCCAGCAGCAGCCAAATCCTTGGCATATTTGGCAAGCTGAGAGCCGTTGGTTGTGACGGTCAGTTCCTTGAGAGCGCCACTTTCCAGATGTCTCGACATAGATCGAAAGAACGTCATGATCTCGCGGCGGACGAGAGGTTCACCACCCGTAATACGCAGCTTTTCAACGCCTAAGTTCACAAAAGCACTGCAAAGCCGGTCCAGTTCCTCGAGTGTAAGAAGATCCTTCTTGGGAAGGAACGTCATATTCTCGGACATACAATACACACAGCGAAAATCGCAGCGGTCCGTAACCGAGACACGAAGATAGCGGATAGCCCGCTGAAAAGGGTCGACTAGGGTTGGCGTCATGAAGGGAACCTAGGAGCCGCCATGTCCTTCGGCAAGGGTCATTCGGAGTGTTGCCAGAGGTTTCACACCAAAGTAGCGTGATTTCATGAAATTCACGTCATTAATTCCCGCGCTGATTGCGGTCCATTTTGTGGCTGCTTGCTCGTCGCCCTCGCTCAGCGGTTTTGGTCCGTCCGAGGGCGCCGCGCCCGTACTCGATGCACCCGATGTTGTTTCGGTTCAAACGCTTGATCCGACGCCGGCACCCGAGCCGCCCAAAACGGCACGGACCGCCTCCGAGTTCGACACCACAAGCCAAGAGGACCGCGCTGCAGCGTTGACCAAAACGGGGAGTACAGAGCTAAAGTTAGGGACGACGCTCGCCACGCTTGGTTCGCCTGCCGATCCGGGAATTTGGTTAAAGACGCCCCTTGTGGACACACTTGTGATGGGACGCGTTACATATGGCGTGGCGTCCGTGAATTTAGAGCTTCGCCCCTCAGGCGGCGTTGCAGGATCGGGCAGTCAAATCAGTCTACCGGCGATGCGCCTTCTCAAAGCGCCTCTCACCGAGATCGTGGAACTTACAGTCTTTAAGAGCGATTAATCTTTAATTTGTCGAAGCGCTTCTTTGCGGGCAAAAGACTTCATGCGGGGGCCAAACTCCGCGATAAAGGCTTGTACGCGTTCGGGATCGCGCTTGCCGAGATCACGCAGCCACCAGCCAATTGCCTTTTGAATGAACCATTCGCGGTCATCGACATATCCTGCCGCCCAAGCCAGAATGCGCTCGCGCTCAGCAAGTTCTAGAGGTTTTGGGTGCGTGATCTTGGTCCAAGGCAGCGTCATCACCAATACGGCGCGGCGTGACCACATATGCGGCGAAACGGTCCAAGATTCGATTTCGTTTAACCTTGAAGGATCAGCGCTGAGGCGCTTTTGGCCCGCAATGGAAACGTGATCGGCAATCGCCCAGGCATCAAAGTCCGGCACCCATGATTTGATAAGCTCCCAAGCAGCCGTATCGTCAGGGCGAATGCGTGCCTGAACCAAGAGTTTGGCTGCCGCGATACGGGCTTCGTGGATGTTTGTGGCCCAGAGGGCGGACGCAAGGTCGAGGCGCTCGTCCAGCGTGCATTGCGCACGCCATTCCTTTGTCAGCTCGTCAATCTGCGGCACCGAAACGCCAAAATAAGGACGCTCTACCTTGTGATAGGCGAGAAGTTCGGGAGCCTTTTCAGGCGAGGCCGCTGCATGAAGAGCCTCTAGCGCTTGTTCGACGTTCAACGCGGTTGCTCCAACTTCCAAGTCAGGTTCGCCCGCACGGCAGGCCATTCGCTTGCTATTATCGAATAGACCGCGGTGTCACGGAGCGATCCATCGGCCATCACCATATGCGAGCGCAGAACGCCGTCCATCTTTGCGCCCAAGCGCTCGATGGCGGCGCGGCTCTGATGGTTCATGAAGTGGGTGCGGAACTCTACAGCGATGCAACCCAATGTTTCGAAAGCATGAGCAAGCAAGAGGCGCTTTGCCTCGGTATTCAGGGGGCCGCGTTGCACGGATTTGCGATACCAAGTCGAACCGATCTCAACGCGTTTGTTGGTCGCGTCAATGTTCATGTAGGTCGTCATGCCAACCGCTTTGCCATCTGGTGTGCAGATCGTGAATGGGAGCATGGAGCCTTTCGCCTGTAAGTCGAGCCGACGCGCAATTTCCGCAGGCACACCTTCTGGGGAAGGAACCATAGTATACCAGAGCCGAGAGAGGTCGCCGTCCGCCGACGCCTCAGCCAAGTCAGCGGCATGGTCTTGGCTCAGCGGGCAAAGTGTTACACATTGCCCTGAAAGCGTGACAGGATTGGGCCACGTCATAGATAGTCCTCAATACCTGTGGATTTGCCGTCGATCGTCTTTGTGTTCTTTTCGGCCCAATAGGCTTTGATCCCGTCACGACCTTTGGTCTCAGACCATGTGTCCAAGGTTGGCCGCTCTTCTTTAAAGTCGAAGTAAGGAACCTGATATCCACAAGAGGTTTGAACCAAATCGACGTCCATTACAAAGATGTTGCGTGCTCCGACATGTGCGGGAAAGAGCGCATCATATTCGGCCCATTCCGCGTCTCCGTCATGCAAAACTCTCGCCGTACCATAGGCCCGCAAAATCATCGGACGCGTTTCAAAGCCGCACCACATTACGGTCATGCGCGGGTTGTCCAATAGATGAGCAGCAGTTTCGTTGCCGCTTCCCGTGATGTTGCGCCAAACCAGCGCGTTGTCGCCGGTAATGCGAAGCGAGTCGCCTCCCTTGGGAGATAGGTTCACTCGGCCTTCGTCGGCAGCGGTCGCTACAAAATAGATATGCTGCGAGGCAATGAAGCTACGGTGATCTTCGGTGAAGGAGGGGAACTGCTTGGCCATTATTCCACCGTTACAGATTTAGCGAGGTTGCGCGGTTGGTCTACGTCCGTGCCTTTGGCGACGGCGGTGTAATAGGCCAAAAGCTGCGCGGGTATTGCGTAAAGGATTGGAGCGAGCATGTCCGGCACCTCGGGCATGACGAGCGTCTCCCAAGTGCCTTCTCCTGCTTCTGCGATGCCCTTTTTGTCCGACACAAGGAGCACCTTGCCGCCGCGCGCCATGACTTCCTGCATGTTCGACACGGTCTTTTCAAAGAGCGCATCGCGCGGCGCCATCACGATCACGGGGACGTTTTGATCAACGAGGGCAATCGGGCCGTGCTTCAGCTCGCCAGATGCATAAGCTTCCGCGTGGATGTAGCTGATTT
>CAYWUN010000061.1:0-16876 GCA_964461315.1 uncultured Aestuarium sp. | reverse complement strand
GACGCCAGGTTTTCAACCTGGAAAGAGGGGTTCGATTCCCCTACGGGCTGCCACTTTTCCCCAAAAATTTGAAATGCTTCGGTTCGTATGGACGGATTCCTTTGGCTCGTTATGCTTGCCCCAAAGCAACGCAGCTTAGACAGGCGGACCAAATGCGAGAAATGCCCAAGAACACCCTTAAAGCAGCTCTGAAAGCGGGGCGGCTCCAACGCGGTTTGTGGTGCACGATCAACGACTCGATGGTCGCTGAGATGTGTGCAAGCCTTGGCTTCGACTGGATGCTCTTTGATACAGAGCACTCACCGATTGACCCTCTAGCCGTTGTTCCTCTTTTGCAGGCTGCTGCGCCGTTCGAGACTAGCACAGTGGTTCGCCCCGGCGCGCTCAATCCAGTAGAGATGAAGAAGCTGCTTGATATGGGGGCACAGTCTCTGCTCGTGCCTATGATCAACAGCCCCGAAGAGGCACGTCTTGCCGTCGCATCGGTTGAATACCCGCCACACGGCATTCGAGGCGTCTCGGGGATGAACCGCGCTGCGGGTTTTGGTGAGATTGCGGGCTATCACAAGAATGCACGCGACGAGATCGCTATCTTGCTTCAGGTAGAGACGCTGCAAGCCGTCGCCAATATCGAAGAGATCGCTGCCGTACCGGGTGTGGATGGTATCTTCGTTGGACCGGCTGATCTTGCCGCTGCGATGGGTTTCCCTGGTGAGCCCAATCATCCAGAGGTGCGAAAGGCTGTGGTGGACGCGATCAAGCGTATCGTTGCAACGGGCATCCCCGCCGGTTTCCTGTCGCCTGATCCAAGTTACGTCAAAGAAGTCATAGAAGCCGGAGCGCTATTCGTCGCCGTGGACATGGATATTTCAGCTCTCAAGCGCGCTCTAAAAGAACGGCTCTAGCGAAAAGAGAAACGGCACCCAAAGGCGCCGTTTCTTCAAAGTTTACTTGCCCCAACGAAGCGCCAAGACGTCCATATCCTTGGACAGCGAGAGAAGCCGTTCCTTGGTCCGTTGGCTCATCGGTTTGAGAGGATGACGCACATAGTCAGACTTGATCACGCCGCCGGCTTGCATCACGGTCTTGGCCGCACGCAGACCGCACTGTCGATTCTCGTGGTTGATGAGTGGAAGGCACTTTTGCCATTGAGCCAGTGCAGCGTCGTGGTTACCAGCGAGGTAATCGATCACAATCGGACGGATTTTGTCTGGTTGAAGTGCAGAAGTCATTGTTCCAGTGCAACCGGCGTCAAGGTCAGCAAGAAGCGTCGCGGCTTCTTCGCCATCGAACGGACCAACGATCGAGTCGCCTCCCTGTTCGATCAATGCAGCCAATTTGTCGGCAGCGAAGGGAACTTCGATCTTAAAGTAGCTGACGTTCTCTAGCTCCTTCGCCATACGAACGAGAAGCGGAACACCAAGGGTGCAGCCGGAAAGCGGCGCATCTTGCACCATGATCGGGATAGAGATCGCATTCGATACCGCTTGGAAGTGCTCGTAGACACCAGCTTCTGCAGGGACGAGACCAACCCCATGATAGGGTGGCATCATCATGACCATAGACGCGCCAAGCGCCTGAGCGTCTTTTGCACGCTTTACCACAATTTCAGTGCTGAAATGGCTAATCGTGACGATCACAGGCACGCGGCCAGCGACATGCTCAAGCGACACCTTGGTTAGGATCGCGCGCTCCTCGTCCGAAAGAAGAAACTGTTCGGAGTAGTTCGCGAGGATACAGATCGCGTCAACACCTTGATCGATCATGCAATCGAGAACGCGGCGCATACCCTCTTCGTCAACACGGCCATCCGCATGGAAGGGAGTTGGAGCGACGGGCAAAATACCAGTGAGTGCCTTTTTCATATGACTGTTATTCCTCAATCGTAGAATGGTTCGACAGTTACGCGGCGGCCAAGCCCAAGTGCGTCAGACACATGCACCATTGGACGCAGGTCCATGTCGATTTCACCTTTGGCCACGAGCGCGGCCATGTTCGCATAAAGTCTTGGATATTCCCCAGCGAGCGGGTTGTCGGAAACGAGAGCATCCTCAATACCGTCGATCTGAATGCGCGCCCCTCCATCAAGCAGTGTGAGAGTACCCTCGTCCGTTTCGGCTTCGATCATCCAAGTTTGCTCGCCGGTTTGACGCCAGTCGAAATCGGCAGATACATCGGCACCCGTGGGATGAGCAAAGCTCAGACGCGCCCCAATCGGGGTTTGTCGGTTGGACGGCACGTCCAGAGTGGCCGTGGCGAGATGGATGTTCACAGGGAGGATCTCTGTAACAATCGAAAGCGCATTGATACCGGGGTCGAAAACCCCCATGCCGCCAGGTTCCCAAATCCACTCTTGGCCGGGGTGCCAGCGACGCACATCTTCCTTCCACGTCACCTTCAGCTTGCGCAGTATTTTATCGGCCAGCCAAGCTTTGGCGACTGAAACCTTATCCGCTTCGCGACTGTGCCATGTGGCATAGAGCGATACTCGGTGTTCTCGGGCAAGTGCTTCAAGTGCATGACATTCTGCCAAGGTTGCCCCAGGAGGTTTCTCGAGCATGACATGGCGACCCGCACGAATGGCGGTAGCGGCATAGTCGAACCGAGGGACAGGCGGCAAGCAAAGCGAAACCACTCGAATATCGCTACGCTTCTGAAGCATCGTGGCGAAATCGGTAAAGCCCTCGACGCCTTCGATCGAACCCTGCCGCGAGACCGTCGCCGCAAGCTCCCAAACGGGCGAGCTTGCGATCGACGGCACGTGCTGGTCGAGCGCGATCTTACCGATCCCAACGAGCGCGATCTTCATCAATGGGAGTCCTTCCCGACATCGTTTCCACGATGCCCCTTAAGGAAGTCGAGATCAGCGCCGGTATCCGCACCTTGGACGTGGTTCTGATGGAGCCATGCATAACCCGATGGCGCCTGATCATGGCTTGGTTTCCACTCTGCCAAACGACGCGCAAGCTCCTCGTCAGAAATGTCGAGATGGAGACGGCGGCTTGCAACATCGAGCTCGATCATATCTCCGTTTTGAACAACCGCGAGGGGGCCACCTGCGGCCGCTTCGGGCGAGGTATGCAAGATCACTGTCCCATAGGCCGTGCCCGACATACGAGCGTCCGAGATGCGTACCATGTCGGTGATGCCCTTCTTAAGCACCTTGGGCGGAAGCCCCATGTTCCCAACCTCGGCCATACCAGGATAACCACGCGGGCCGCAGTTCTTGAGCACGAGAACGCAGCTTTCGTCCACATCCAGCGCATCGTCGTTGATCTTAGCCTTGTAGTCGTCGATATCCTCAAACACGACCGCACGGCCACGGTGCTTCATCAGCTCAGGCGTCGCAGCAGAAGGTTTAAGTACCGCGCCTTTGGGCGCAAGGTTGCCGCGCAGAACGGCGATGCCGCCCTGTTTGGTGAGCGCTTTGTCGAGCGGCAGGATCACATCTTCGTTCCAATTTACGACGTCTTTGACTTCGTCCCAGATTGTCTCGCCCGATACGGTCAGCGCATCTTTGTTGAGCTGACCACCTTCGCCAAGGCGCTTGAGAACAACGGGAAGACCGCCTGCATAGAAGAATTCTTCCATGAGGTATTTGCCCGAAGGCATAAGGTTAACGATGGTTGCAACATCACGTCCGCAACGGTCCCAATCATCGAGCGTAAGGTCAACGCCAGCGCCACCGACACGGCCCGCAATAGCAAGAAGGTGCACAACAGCGTTGGTCGAGCCGCCGATCGCGCCGTTTGTGCGGATCGCGTTCTCGAATGCGGCCTTCGTCAAAATATCAGAAGGTTTGAGGTCATCCTTGACCATTTGCACAATTCGGCGGCCTGAAAGTTGCGCCATCACGCGGCGGCGGCTGTCTACTGCGGGGATCGCAGCGTTACCAGAAAGAGCCATGCCAAGCGCTTCGGCCATCGACGCCATGGTCGAGGCCGTGCCCATCGTGTTGCAGGTGCCTGACGAGCGGGACATGGATTGTTCAGCTTCAAGGAATTCTTCTTGGGTCATCTCGCCCGCTTTCACAGCTTCCGAGAACTTCCAAAGATGGGTGCCCGAACCAACGCGCTCACCGCGGAAATAACCGTTAAGCATCGGCCCGCCCGTCACGACGATCGATGGAATATCGGTCGAGGCCGCACCCATGAGGAGCGACGGCGTTGTCTTGTCACAGCCAACCAGCAGAACAGCGCCGTCAATTGGCTGTCCACGCATCGCCTCTTCGACCGCCATGGCCGCAATGTTGCGATACATCATCGCCGTCGGGCGATAGGTGTTTTCCGAGGCAGAAAAGACCGGCACTTCCACGGGAAAACCGCCAGCTTCCCAAACGCCAGCTTTGACCTTTTCAGCAAGCTCGCGCAGGTGACCATTACAAGGGGTCAGATCAGACCAAGTGTTCAAGATCCCAATGACGGGACGACCATCAAAAAGATCATGCGGATGGCCCTGATTTTTGAGCCAACCTCGGTGATAGATCGTGTCGCGTGAGTTTCCACCGTACCATTCTTGCGAACGGAGCTTGCGGGGCCAAGTTGCTGGTTTGAAGGTCATGAATTACCCCTGTTTATTCTTGTTGTAGACATCGAAGAACACAGCTGCGAGCAGCACAAGCCCTTTAATAACTTGTTGGTAGTCAATGCCAATCCCAAGGATCGACATGCCGTTATTCATAACGCCCATGATGAATGCGCCAACGACTGCACCGATGATCTTGCCTGATCCGCCTGACATCGAGGCGCCGCCGATGAACACCGCAGCAATCACGTCGAGCTCCACGGCAAAGCCTGCCTTAGGGGTCGCGGTATTCAAGCGCGCCGCGAAAATCAGACCAGCAAGAGCCGCAAGAAGGCCCATGTTAACGAACGACAGGAACATCAAACGTTCTGTTTTGATCCCCGAAAGCTTGGCCGCTTTCTCATTGCCGCCAAGTGCATAGATACGACGTCCTATCGTCGTATTGGCGGTCAAGAAGGCATAGATGACGGTCAGTACGACCATAGAGATGAGAACGTTCGGCAAGCCGCGGAAGGTAGCGAGCTTGAACATTACAAAGAGAATTGCACCAGCAACAATCGCATTACGAGCGACGAAGAATGCCTTCGGCTCACCTTCGATCCCGTACTGAGCGTTGTGGGCACGATCTCGCAGGCCCATCCAAACGATAATCGCTACAGCGATGATCCCTATGGCCATTGCCAGTACGTTGAAGTTCCGCGAGCCCGCGATTTCAGCGAACATGCCCGAGACCCCAGCGGGGACGATATCAGGGATAAAACCGGTCGACAGAAGCTGGAAAGACTTAGGGAATGGGCCAACAGATTGCCCTTCGAGAAGCCAGAGGGACAGGCCTCGGAACACAAGCATCCCAGCCAAAGTTACGATAAACGAGGGGATTTTCCAGTAGGCTACAAAGTAGCCTTGCGCCGCACCGATGATGATACCCACGATGAGCGAAGCGACAATCGTCACGCTGACCGGAACGCCCCATTCGACGATCATCACTGCGGCGAAGGCGCCAACAAATCCCATGACCGAACCGACCGACAAGTCGATATTGCCCGACACGATAACCACCAACATCCCAAGGGCCATGATGATGATATAGCTGTTCTGTAAGAAAAGGTTGGTGATGTTGACCGGCTTAAGAAGCGTGCCATCGGTCATAAACTGAAAGAACACCATGATCGCAATCAGAGCGATCAAGAGGCCATATTCGCGCATATGGTGTTTAAAGTAAGCGCCAAGGCTTTTGTTGTTTACCTGTTCCATCCCCTAGCCCCTTATTCGGTAACAATGAGCGACATGATGCGCTCTTGGCTGGCTTCTTCGGCGGTGAGTTCACCGACGAGCTCGCCTTCGTTCATGACGTAGATTCGGTCACACATACCCAAGAGTTCGGGCATCTCAGAAGAAATCATGACGACCCCTTTTCCTTGTGCGGCCAGTTCATTGATGATCCCGTAGATTTCGAATTTCGCGCCGACGTCGATGCCGCGTGTTGGCTCATCAAGAATCAGCACTTCGGGTTCCGCAAAGAGCCACTTGGACAGCACGACCTTTTGCTGGTTTCCGCCGGACAAGTTAACGACCTTTTGGAAAACCGAAGGTGTGCGGATATTCATCGCCTGTCGGTATTTCTCCGAAACCTGCGTTTCCTCGTGCTCGTTAATCACACCTGCACGCGAGACCTCGTCGAGATTGGCGAGCGTGATGTTCGTGCGGATATCCTCGTCAAGGACAAGCCCGAGCGACTTTCGGTCTTCAGTGACATAGGCAAGGCCCGCAGCAATCGCGCGGTCGATCTTGGAAACGTCAGTCGGTTTACCGTTAAGGGTCACCACACCACTGATATTGCGGCCATAGCTTCGGCCAAAAATTGACATGGCAAGTTCGGTCCGGCCAGACCCCATGAGGCCTGCGATCCCGACGACTTCGCCCTTGCGCACGTTAAAGCTCACATCGGTGATCATCTGACGATCAGCGTGTTCGGGGTGCCAAACGTTCCAATTCTTAACTTCCATCAGAACTTCAGACGGGTTTCTCGGACGGGCAGGATAGCGGTCGGACATATCGCGCCCAACCATGTCGCACACGATACGGTCCTCAGTGATCTCACCGCTCGCGGCCGACATCGTCGAAACTGATGTGCCGTCGCGGATGACGGTCACAGTATCCGCCACGCGGCGCACTTCGTTGAGCTTATGACTGATAATGATCTGAGTAACGCCCTGTGACTTCAACTCGAGCATCAGATCGAGAAGCGCTTGGCTATCCGATTCCGAAAGAGCCGCAGTCGGCTCATCAAGGATCAAAAGACGCACTTCTTTGGAGAGTGCTTTTGCGATCTCAACAAGCTGCTGCTTACCAACTCCCATCTTTTCAATGAGCGTTGACGGAGCTTCTTTGAGACCGACTTTCTTGAGCAAAGCCTCTGTGCGTTGGAACGTGTCTCGCCAGTTGATTACACCGTTTGAGGCACGCTCGTTGCCCAAGAACAAGTTCTCGGCAATTGACAAGAGCGGCACGAGCGCAAGCTCTTGGTGAATAATGATAATACCCTTTTCTTCCGAATCCGAAATGTTGCGGAACTCGGCAAGTTGGCCAGCATAGTGAATTTCGCCGTCATAGGATCCAGCGGGATAAACTCCTGACAGGACCTTCATCAAGGTCGACTTGCCAGCACCATTTTCGCCGCAGATTGCGTGGATTTCGCCTTCCTTTACATCAAGGTTCACCTGATCTAGCGCTTTCACGCCGGGGAACGTCTTGGTGATGGAACGCATCTCGAGCAGAGAGGTCATGCGGATCCCTACGTAGTATGAGAGACTGCCCGCGAGACCAAAGGCATCGCGGGCAGACAGGGAGAAAGAAGATTACTTGATCTGGTCAGCGGTGTAGTAACCGCTACCGATCAGGATTTCTTCCCAGTTCGACACATCAACAGATACCGGCTCGAGCAGGTAGGACGGAACGACTTTTACGCCGTTGTCATAGGTCGTGGTGTCGTTGATTTCCGGCTCGCCACCCTTGAGAAGCGCTTCGACCATACCAACAGTCACGCCAGCGAGCGAACGGGTGTCTTTAAATACGGTCGAGTACTGCTCACCCGCGATCATCGACTTAACCGAAGGAACTTCTGCGTCCTGACCGGTGACGATCGGCATCTTCATATCGCCAGAACCGTAGCCCACGCCCTTGAGGGACGAAAGGATACCGATCGAAAGGCCGTCATAGGGCGAAAGCACGCCGTGAACCTGAGCGTCGGTGTAGTGAGCCGACAAAAGGTTATCCATGCGCGCCTGAGCAACTGCACCATCCCAACGAAGGGTACCGACAGTGTCCATGCCCATCTGGCCCGAAACGATGTTCACTTTGCCAGCATCGATAAGTGGCTGAAGGACCGACATCGCACCGTTGTAGAAGAAATAGGCGTTGTTGTCGTCCGGCGAACCGCCGAAGAGTTCTACGTTATAGGGGCCTTCGCCAAAACGCTCTTCAAGACCAGCGACGAGGCTCGATGCCTGCTGCACACCGACTTTGAAGTTGTCGAAGGTCGCATAGTAGTCAACGTTGCCACTATCGCGGATCAGACGGTCATAAGCGATGACCGGAATGCCAGCCGCCGCTGCATTCTCAAGAGCGTTCGAAAGCGTAGTGCCGTCGATAGCAGCGATTACGAGCGCATCAACGCCCTTGGTGATCATGTTCTCGATCTGAGCGAGCTGGTTCGGGATATCGTCTTCTGCGTATTGAAGATCGGTTTCAAAGCCAGCTGCTGAGAACTGCTCAACCATCGAATTGCCGTCGGAAATCCAGCGCGCAGACGATTTGGTCGGCATAGCGATACCAACGGTTTCAGCGAAAGATGCGGACGCAAGCGAGATAGCCGCGGTTGCAACCGTGGCCATAAGGAAATTGAGTTTCATTTGTACCTCCCAAAAGGCGCTCTGCACATTCGTTGTGAAAGGCAGCGCAACCCGACAGAGCTTGTCAGCTCGACTGATGGATTACTCCTCACTTCACATAACTGTAAAATTTAATTACAGTCATTCTGTATACTAAATTTGGTATGAAGATGAATTTCACGAGACAGCTCAAACCCTCGCATCTCCAGCTGTTGCTGAAGATTGCAGAGGTGGGCCAACTTCAAATCGCAGCAAGTGCGCTGGCTATCTCGCAGCCCGCTGCCTCACGCATTGTAGCAGACATCGAGGCGCGCGCGAAAACGACCCTATTTTACCGCTCACCAAAGGGGCTTGAACCGACCCCAGTCGGCGAAACTTTTTTACGTCATGCGCGGGTCATCGTGACCGAACTCGACAGCCTCCAGAAAGAAGTCGAAAACCTCAATCAGGGGCTAAGTGGAGAAGTGCGCATAGGAACCGTCACGGGCCCCGCCGTTGGAATTGTTTTACCAGTTTATCAAAAGCTTAACGAAACATCGCCCGACATATCGGTTACGATCGAAGTAAGTCCATCGACCGAACTTGTTAGGGGCTTGGACGAGGGTCGTTTCGACTTTATCGTTGCCCGCATTCCCACTGATCACAACACAAGCGATTTCTCGGTACACCCCGGGCGCAAAGAGATTGTCCAACTGATCGTTCGCAAGGGCCACCCAGCAGCAGAGAAACGAGACATTACGCTCAAAGATCTTTCCAATTTTGACTGGGTCATCCAAGAGCGCGGCTCACCCATTCGCAAAGCCGTGGAAGATGCCTTTCACTCCGCAAGCTTGCCAGTTCCAAGTAAGGTCGTGAACAGCTCATCCCTGTTGGTCGTGGAGGCACTTTTGGCCAATTCCGATGTCATCGCTCCACAATCGAAAGAAGTCTCAGACCTTCTCACAGGATCGAGCCTAGGGAACAAGCTAGAGGTGCTCCACCTCGAAAACGAAATTACAGTCCCACCCTATTTCGTCATTCGGAACCGATCACGTCAGCTCCCTCGCGCGGCATCACTCTTTTTCGAAAGAATCCTCGAAGCGCTCTAGAAAAGCAAAGGGCCGCCCAAAGGCGGCCCAGTCAGAATACTGGAATGAATTTTAGATTTCCAATGCCGCGATCATGCGCACCGCATTTGCGGCTTCTGCGCCTTTCTTGATGAAGTGCTCGTGATAGAAACCTGTATGTTCTGTACTTGGCTGGAAATGGTGCGGCGTGAGCGAAACCGAATACGTCGGAACGCCAGTTTCCATTTGCGCCTGCATCAGACCGTCAACCACCGCAGCAGCGACAAAGTCATGGCGATAGATGCCGCCGTCTACGACAAGCGCTGCGCAAACGATGGCGTCAAACTTGCCAGTTGCACCAAGTTTCTTTGCTAATAGAGGCATTTCAAACGCACCAGGTACGTCAAAAGGCGTGACTTCAAAGTCGACACCGCTTTCGGTCATATTCTGATTAAAGCCAACAAACGCCTGATCAACAATATCAGCGTGCCAACGTGCCTTGATGAAGGCGATCTTAAGAGTTTTGGTCATGGGTCCATCCTGTGTTTACCAAATGGTCCCAAGGCGATAGCGGTCAGGGCCGGGCGAACCCGTCCTGTCCATTCTCTTTCATCCAGACTTTAACTGTCGGCCCTGGAATTTCACCAGTGTCTGCTGACCCTTTTGCCGAAACAAAAGGCGCTCGCGGGCTATAACCGCCGGTGGGGAATTTCGCCCCGCCCCGAGAATAAGACGTAACTAACCGCGATTTCCCCACACTGCAAGACGACGAAAAAACTATGCGGGAAAGTTCAAATTCCCTCTTGCGCCTCTCGTTGTCACAGACTAAACGCTCCCCACCGTGGCCCGTTCGTCTATCGGTTAGGACGCCAGGTTTTCAACCTGGAAAGAGGGGTTCGATTCCCCTACGGGCTGCCACTTCTCCCCTACAATGATTTGATTATCGATCCAGAGACAGATCGAGGGGCTCTGCTGTTGCAACTGGTATGCCAGCCGAAACTAGCCCAGAGTGCGCGTAAGTGAATCGCCGACTGGGAGAAGCTTCGCATGAACGAACGCACCGAAATGATGGACTGCCTTGTTATTGTTGAACCGGGCAATGTTCGGATCGAAGCGCATGCTATGCCAACTGAGGCCCCCGATGGTTGGCTCCTGATCGACATCGAAGCAATCGGCATCTGCGGCACCGATTATCACATCTTCGAAGGAAAGCATCCTTTCCTAGACTATCCGCGCGTCATTGGACACGAGCTTTCAGGTCGCATCGCGGACGGTCCGCGCGAGGGCGAACTTGTTGTCATCAACCCCTATATTTCCTGTGGGACTTGTCGCGCCTGCACGCGTGGCAAGCCGAACTGCTGCACTGGTATTGAAGTGCTCGGGGTGCATCGCGATGGCGGTATGTGCGCTCGTATCATTGTGCCCGAGCAGAACGTTTACTCAGCCAAAGGGCTCTCAGCTGAACAGGCTGCGATGGTCGAATTCCTAGCAATTGGCGCTCATGCCGTGGCCCGCTCTGAAATTGGTCAAGGCGATCGGGTGCTTGTCACCGGCGCTGGACCCATCGGCATTGGCGCTGCACTTTTTGCACGGATTGCCGGCGCAGATGTGCATCTTATGGACCTTAGCGATGACCGCCTAGGACTTGCGAAAGACAAGTTCGGCTTCACCAAGACCTACAAACCGAACGACACGATTCTTAGCGGAGACCTCGCCGAGGGGTTTGATGCGGTGTTCGATGCGACTGGAAACGCTAAAGCGATCATGGCGGGATTTCCGCTCCTCGCTCATGGCGGCACGACAGTCCTGATCAGCGTCGTAAAGGACGACATTACCTTTAACGACGCCGAGTTTCATAAACGCGAAGCCCGCATCATCGGCTCACGCAATGCATTGAAAGCAGACTTTGAACGCGTGATGGATGCAATCCGCGAAGGAAAAATTCCTACAGATGAGATTGCATCTGAGGCCATCGCCCTAAGCGATCTTCCGCAAAAGTTCGCCGATCTTGTCGAGCACCGTGACCATCTGATCAAGGTGCTCGTAAAACCCTAGAGCAATACAGAGTATTCAGCTCGCCCCTGCCCTGCGCCCTTTTTGACAAAGACTTGGCCAGTTCCGTCGAACTCTGCGGCTTCTGCATCCGAAAGCCCTTCTGAGGCAGAGGTGCAATAGAGCGTTGAGAAATCCGAGCCGCCAAAAGCTGGGCAAGTCACTTGAGCGGCCCCCATCGGGTGCGAGGCAATTTCCAGACCATCAGGTGAATACACCCCCACGCGGGCAGCGCCCCAAAACGCGATCCACAAGTTGCCAGAGGCGTCAGTCACAGCCCCATCAGGGTTAAGACCAAGCGGGGCGAAATCTACAAAGACTTCTGGCTCGGCATTGGGCCAACCATCTGCATCAAGCGTCACAGTAAAGAGCTTTCCGCGCGCGGTGTCGGAAAAGTAAGCACGGCTCCGATCCGGCGCAAAACATGTGGAGTTTGGGATCGTGATATTGGGGAACAACTGGCGCAGTTCCCCTTTGTAATAACGGTAGAATGCACCTGCACCGTGTTCCGCACCAAATCCCATCGTACCGATCCACAAGCCACCCCAAGGATCAGCACGACCATCGTTCGAACGCGTCACTCTGTTGTCCGCTTCTAGTTCGGTGAGATGCTCAACTTCTCCCGTATCTAGGTTTCGAACAACCAATGCCGATTGCGTGGCGACGACGACACGGGACGCATCGACCCAAAATGCTGCTGAAGAGACTTCGTTGAGATCAGTCACAAGCGTTTCGCCCACACCTTTGCGAAACATCTTCTTGCCCAGAATATCAAACCAGATCAGCTCTTGGCGCTTCGGATGCCAAAGCGTCCCTTCGCCCAAAGTGCAACGCGTTGTGTCAAATACTTTAACCATAATATCCCCTCCCCAAAAGTAAGTGGGGAGACCCAAGGCCTCCCCACTTTTAGCTTAGCGTAGATCCTCAGGCAGAACACCTTCGGGGATGTTCTGGTAAGAAACCGGTCGCAAGAAGCGGCGGATCGCCATCGTTCCAACAGAGGTTGCGCCAAAGTTCGTCGATGCGGGGTATGGTCCACCGTGAACCATTGCATCGCACACTTCGACGCCTGTTGGGAAACCATTCGCAAGGATGCGGCCAGCTTTGCGCTCCAGGATCGGCAGGAGCTTTCGTGCGTCTCCTGCGTCTGCATCATCGAGGTGGATGGTACAGGTCAGCTGACCCTGAAGCGAGCGTGCAATCGTGAGCATCTCGTCCATGTCAGTAGCACGAACGATCAAACCAAGCGGGCCAAAGACCTCTTCGCCAAGGATGTGGTTCTCCAGCCATTCCTTGCCAGTTGTCGCGAAAAGGTAAGGCGTTGCGTTACGGAGGTCACACGTCGAGGTCAAAAGCTCCTGAACGCCTGCGGTGCCTGCGACGCGATCACGTCCGCTGCGATAAGCACTTGCAATACCATCGGTGAGCATCGTCTGCGCCCCAATCGGTTCGAGCGCCTTGACCGCCGCAGCCGTGAAAGCATCAGCGTCAGGACCATCGAGGATCACGGAAATGCCTGGATTGGTACAGAACTGGCCAGCACCCATAGTGAGCGATCCAGCCCAACCGGCAGCAATTGCTTCACCGCGGTTGGCAAGCGCGGCCGGCATAAAGAACATTGGGTTTACAGACCCAAGTTCCCCAAAGAACGGGATCGGCTCATCACGCTGCGCGCAGAGGTCGAAAAGCGCACGGCCACCAGCCAGCGAGCCGGTGAAACCAACCGCTTTGATCAACGGGTGCTGGACAAGGGCAGTACCGACATCGCGCTTGCCGCCCTGAATGAGGCTAAAGACGCCCGGATGCACGCCGCACTTGGCAATTGCCGCGTGAATGGCCTCTGCGATGATTTCGCCCGTGCCGGGGTGCGCAGAGTGGCCTTTGACCACGACGGGACAACCAGCAGCCAGAGCCGAAGCAGTGTCGCCACCAGCAGTCGAGAAAGCGAGCGGGAAGTTCGAAGCACCAAACACTGCCACAGGACCGATAGGGCGCTGCATCAGGCGGATGTCAGGACGAGGCAAAGGTGCACGATCAGGAAGCGCCGCATCAAAGCGGCGATCAAGGTAATCCCCAGCCAAGATGTGCGAAGCGAATAGACGAAGCTGGCCAGTCGTACGGCCACGCTCACCCTGAAGGCGCGCTACCGGAAGGCCCGTTTCTTCGGTGCCAATTTGAGTGATTGCATCAGCACGGGCTTCGATCTCGTCGGCAATTGTATTGAGGAATTCAGCGCGCTCCGCGCGCGTGGTGTAACCATAGGTCCAAAAGGCCTCTTCTGCTGCCACACAAGCGCGGTCCACCAGATCAGGAGAGCCTACCGAAAAATCATGGGGGTCGCCATGAGCGGGTTCGGAGCGGAATCTCTTTTCGCTTGCCACCCATTCGCCTGCGATAAGGTGTTTGCCGTGCGGTTTGAAAGTCATCTTCTTCTCCTCATTTGGACGGACAGCACATGCACCCCATAACAGTGCAATTGTGCAATCAAGCGACCATCCTTATTCCTTGATTCATCCCGAGTTAGATAGTCGCCCAAGACATAGCACTCAAATTACAACGCTCAAACTTGGTATACCATTCTCGATATGCGGCTCGTTTGCAACGCCTCACAACTCAGCTTTGAGTGAGCCGCGAAAGGTCAAGTCGGCGTTCAAGCAAATGACGTCCTCTATGCGCCGACCAATGAGTGTCGTCAGATCAAGGCGCCCTATTAGTACGGCGGGGTTCGTGACCGCCATCCGCAACGCTTCTTCCAAGCCAATGCCGACGTCATGAACTAGAAAACTAACGCTCGCCGCCATCGAGACATGCGCCCCTGCGAGTGCTCCTTCAGGGTTTACGAGACGGCCATTCTCTAGGCGAATATCCATATCATAAAGGCGGAAGCTGTCCGGCCCTGCAACAGTCGGCATGGCATCGGATACAAGAAACATACGATCAGAAACGGGTCGCGCACGGCACGCAAGCGCGATCATTTCAGCAGAAACATGATGCCCGTCTGCGATTATCCCAACATAAGCAGCCGAGTTGATGGCCGCGCCCGTCAGCCCCGCCTCTCGTCCCTGCATCTGGGACATCGCGTTATAAAGATGAGTTACCGCCTTTGCCCCAGCGACAAACCCCGCCTTTGCCTCAGCAGTGGTTGCATTTGAATGCCCGAGCGAGACCATGACGCCAAGCTTCGAAAGTTTTTCAATATCGGAAATTGGAACGCACTCAGGCGCAAGCGTCAGCATGACAGGAATATTTTGGCTGCGCAGACGTTCGACCTGCTCAAAGGTCGCCGCATCAATGGGTCGAACAAATTCAGCGGCGTGAGTGCCGCGCTTTGATTTGTTTATATGCGGGCCTTCCAGATGGACGCCCAAGATTCCGCGGTCACCCCAAAGTTCGATCATCGCATCGACAGCCTGACCCATGACTTCAGGGCCATCGGTAATAAGCGTGGGCATAACGGCGACAGTTCCAAGGCCACGGTGCGCCTGTGCAATTTTACGGGCTCCGTCAGCAGTCGGTTCTGCGTTCCAAAGCACCCCACCGCCGCCATTTACTTGGAGGTCAATAAAACCAGCGGTAACGACCCCCTCAAAGTTTGTCGGTGCTCCACTCGGAACAGTAACGTCAACAATCACGTCGTCACGAACGACAATATCTCGTGGCGCGATGCTTTGACCGTCGAAAACTTGGGATGCGGAAAAACGGAACTCAGTCATTGTTTGCCTTACGCCATGCTGCATAGGCTGCGCCACTGGCCCCAGCGGTATCCCCGACAGTCGCGCGGCGCAGTTCTGGAATGCCAAACCCGCCGAACTGTGCCTTGGAAAGAGCGGCTGCCAAATCTTCAATCAGATGCGGAATGTTCGAAAGCCCACCCGCAATCACAACGACATCGGGATCAGCGGCAAGCGAAAGCGTCAACAGGAGTTCCGCCGCAAGCTCGCACCAAATGTGCCAGACCTGCCCACGTTCTTCGGCGATCCGTCGGGGGTCTCGAAGTTCCGATCCAACTGCTTCGGCGATCCGTACCATCCCTGGCCCAGAGACATATGTCTCCACACAGCCTTTTCGCCCACAACCGCACGGATGAATTGGTAGGCCATGCTTCGAGATGACAGGGGCAGACAGAGGACCATGGCCGATCTCGCCGACGGTGCCTGTCGGACCAGTTAAGAGCCGGCCATTGACGGCGATCCCACCTCCGACACCTGTTCCAAGGATCAGGCCCGCAACGGACTTGGCATTCTTGGCCGCACCAAAGACAGCCTCTGAAAGGATCAATGCGCGAGCATCGTTCACCCAAGTCACTTTGCGCCCCGCGCGCTTCGCGACATCTGCGGGAAACGGTTTACCGCTTGCTGGAAGGTTAGCAGTCAGAGCGATCCCATCCTTGGGATTGATCAACCCAGCGGCACTTATCCCGACAGGCACATTTCCTGCCCATTCGATCAACTTCACCACGGCTCCGACCAAAGCATCATAGGTTTGTGGCGTCGGCACGCGCTTGGCGTCCTGTCTTTCCCACTTGGAATCAAAGCGCTGTGCTTCAATTTTGGTGCCGCCAAGGTCGATACCCGCTGCGATCATTAAGAGCCCCGCAAAAACAAAAGGGTGGAGTTTCCCCCACCCTATACGCGGCCAGATGCGGGCTTCAATGCTTTGACAGCGATCAGGCGTTCCAAGCCTTATCTTCGCCGCCCAGACCACCGATCTGAACTCGGGTCGGAAGACCGATGCGATCAAGGATCGTAAAGAACGGCTTGGGATCAAGCTCTTCAACGTTCTTCATTGTCTTGGCATCCCATTCGCCCGTCGCAACGAGCATCGCGGCAGCCACAGGAGGCACCCCAGCGGTATAGCTGATGCCCTGCGAGCCAACCTCTTCATAGGCTTCTTTGTGGTCGGCAACGTTGTAGACAAAGACCTCGAAATCTTTACCGTCCTTCACGCCTTTGACCAGATCACCGATGCAGGTCTTACCTTCGTAGTTCGGGGCAAGGGAGGCTGGATCTGGCAGCACGGCCTTGACCACTTTGAGCGGCACGACCTCTTGCCCTTCGGCAGTCATGACGGGCTGCTCGGACAGAAGGCCGAGATTTTTCAACACGGTAAACACGTTGATGTAATGGTCGCCAAAGCCCATCCAGAAGCGCACGTCTGCCTGCGGGTAGTTGGTCGCAAGGCTGTGCACCTCGTCATGGCCTGACTGATAGGCGCGGCAGGTGCCGACGACTGGCAGGTCCCAATCGCGGCCCGAAGCGAACATCGACGTTTCCTTCCACTTCTGGTCTTCCCAGTAATAGACGGTTCCCGTGAATTCGCGGAAGTTGATCTCGGGGTCGAAGTTCGTGGCAAAATATTTGCCGT
>CAYWUN010000060.1:0-16996 GCA_964461315.1 uncultured Aestuarium sp. | reverse complement strand
AGAGGCCAAATATGCACTAACTATAAACTTGGACCGGTCAAATGAGGCTGCTCACTAGCGTCAGCTATTTTTCCATCTTTGTCCGTCACGACAAGATAGTCGCTGATCGAATTCATAATCGAGGACAGAAAGGCCCGTAGCGTTTGCAACTCGGCACTATTTGCCTCGAGTTGTTCTTGGTAATCAACCAGTTCGACATAGGTTTTATCAACGGCCTCAAGCACATCGACCCAAACCTCGTCACCAAGGTCGGCTCCACCTGTTTGAGTTAGCTTGCCGATGTCGAACTGCATTTTGGCCTCCGTCCTGATAAGCCTAGGCTTTTCAGGGCGCGAGGAAAAGTCACCTTTCGCGGTCGAGCCTCCACACACCGAAGCTACTCGTAAGAATGAGCGCCGCGGCGGTCAGCAAGCACGCAGAAATTCCCCCAAACTGATACGTCAAACCAGAAAGAAGCGTCCCTACGAGCCTGCCAGCCGCATTTGCCATATAGTAAAAGCCGACATCCATTGTGACCCGTTCGCCTGTTGTAAACGCAAGGATCAGGTAGGAATGAAGTGCGGAATTGAGCGCAAAGAGTGCTCCAAAGACCAAGAGGCCAACAAGTACGGCAATAACGATTGCGTAACTGTTTGGGTAAAGGATGAGAAGCGACGATAAGATCACCGGAACCGCAGCGAGCGCCAAAGTTAACCGCGTCAGCTTTTCAATCAATTGCGGTAATGGCGTTTGTTTTCCCCCGATCAAACGTGGAGCATTGGCTTGGACCACTCCGTAGAGCACGGTCCAGACGGCCATGAATGCGCCGATCATATAAAAGGCTGCGCGTTTCCCTTCGGGCGTACCATCAGACAGAACCCCGTAAAAGAACACAGGAATACCGACGACAAACCAAACGTCTCGCGCACCAAAAAGGAACAGCCGAGCGAACGAGAGCCAATTGACATCCGAATTCTTGGAAAACACTTCTTTGAATTTGGCTGATTTGCGCCCTTGCGGAAGACCCGCCGGCATTTTGAGCATGATCACAATGAGGATCAGAGCAAGTAAGATCGCCATACCAAAAACAGAGGGCACGAAGCCAAAAAGCGCCAAGAGCCCCGCCCCAAGGAAAAAGCCAAAACCTTTGACCGCGTTCTTGGACCCGGTAAGAAGTGCTACCCAGCGAAAGAGTTTTCCCTCGGCTTCAGGAGCGAGCAATTTGACCGCAGACTTGGAGGACATCTTGGCCAGATCCTTTGCAACACCCGACACGCCCTGCACCGCCATGACGAAGGTAACCAAAACGCTTGTGCTCCAGTTCGGATCAAGCTGCGCTAAGCAAACCAACGCACCGATTTGAAGCGCAAGACCTGTGTAAAGTGTTGATGTCAGGCCAAAGCGTGCAGCAAACCACCCAGCCGAAAGATTGGTGATCACCCCTGCGATTTCATAAAGCACGAAGAGGTAGGCCAGCTGCACAGGAGAAAACCCGAGCGTATGAAACTGGAGGAGCACAAGCATCCTGAGTGCTCCATCTGACAACATGAATGACCAATATGCAGCCGTTACGGCGACATAGGCGGCAAACGGTCTGTCGTTCACAGCGAAGCTCCGACCATCAGCGCGACATCCGCGAGGCGGTTTGCATAGCCCCATTCGTTGTCATACCACGCATAGATTTTGACCTGCGTGGAGTTGATGACCATCGTCGACAAAGCATCAATGATCGAGGAGCGCGGATCGTTCACGTAATCCGTAGAGACAAGCGGGCGGGTCTCAAATCCGAGGATCCCCTTGAGTTCACCTTCTGAGGCAACTTTGAACAGCGCATTTACCTCGTCCGCGCTAGTCGCCCGCTCGACCTCAAAAACACAGTCCGTCAGCGAGGCATTCAAGAGAGGCACTCGGACGGCATGGCCATTCAGGCGGCCTTTGAGTTCTGGATAAATGAGTGTGATCGCGGTCGCAGATCCAGTTGAAGTGGGGATCAATGAGTTGAGAGCCGAGCGCGCACGACGAAGATCTTTGGCAGGGCGATCAACAATTGTTTGTGTGTTCGTCACATCATGGATCGTAGTAATCGAGCCATGTTTGATCCCAAGGTTTTCGTGGATCACCTTCACCACTGGTGCAAGACAGTTGGTCGTACAGCTCGCCGCCGTAATAATTTTGTGCACCAACGGGTCATAGGTCTCGTTGTTAATTCCATAGACAATGTTTGCGGTCGGGCCGTCTTTGACAGGCGCGGAAACGACGACTTTCTTGACGCCTGCCTCAAAGTAAGGTGCGAGCGCGGCCTCTGACTTGAACACACCTGTGCAGTCGATCACGACATCTACACCATCAAGCGGAAGCGCTTCGATTTTCTTGGTACAATGAACAGGGAGCCGCTTTCCATTGATTGAGATGCTTTGCGCGTCATAGCTAAAATCTGCGTCCCAACGGCCATGCACCGTGTCGAACTCAAGTAAATGGGCGTGCATTTCGGGCGAGCCTACGGCGTCATTGATCCACGCGATCTCGGCTCCGCTTTCCAATAGCGGCTTAAGCGCAAGCTTTCCCATACGGCCAATGCCATTCAACGCATATACGGTCATTTATTATTCCTTCAGCAATGCAAGCTCATCGACTTTTGTCTGCACAGACATTCGATCAAGGGTTTCAAAGGGGAGCGCGACAAAGGCTTCGATCCTGTTACGCAAGTTTTTGTAGGTTTTCTCAAAGGCCTCGGCGCGCTGAAACAGCGGTCCGCTCACCGCAACAGGATCGGGTTCAGACCAATGTGCTGTGACGGGGCTTCCTGCCCAGCGCGGACAATCTTCGTTCGCGGCCGAGTCACAAACGGTGAAAACGAAATCAAAGCGAAACGCGTCTGTATCCGCAAAATTCGACAGCGCCTTCGGCTCCAAACTGGAAATATCGTGCCCGTTTCGTTCCAGAATCGACAAAGCAAGTGTGCTCGCCTTTGAGCGTGGAGCCGTTCCGGCAGAATGCACGTCAAACTTGCCTCGACCGAGGTCGCGCACAAGAGCTTCGGCCATCAAAGATCGCGCGGAATTTCCAGTACAGATGAAAAGCACCGAGACTGGGCGCGGCTGTTTTAGGTCCGGCGGGCAAACAACTCCTCGACCTCGGCAGCAATCATCCACGAGAAAACCAACGAGCTTTTCGGCGGCCAGCGTGTTGGCGGCATATGTCAGGGACGTTCCGTCCCTTTCCTGCGTAATCAGCCCAGCTGAGCGCAAATTTCCAAGATAAACCGAGAGCGTCGAGGCTTTAACGCCCAGTATCGCTCCAATAGCCCCCGCAGAGATACGCGAGGGGAAGCGGCGCATCAAAAGCCGAAACACCGCGAGGCGCTGCGGGTGAGCAAGGGATGCAAACTGACCTACTTCAGATTTTTCCATATTTCATGAATATTAGAAATACTAAGGATTCGACAGTTCTAAACTCGACTCTGCATGTGAAATTTTCATGACAGTGCATCCTGAAGGAATGCTAACGCATTGTTGCATTGTTCTTTGGGGGCTTGTTGCTGTATCACTCCGCCCTGAAACGCATCTCGCCAGTGGCGGGACCCTTCTAAGACATGGATTGAACCGATGCCCTTCTACAAATCCCGCAGATCCACTCATGGCCGCAACATGGCGGGTGCACGTGGCCTTTGGCGCGCCACCGGCATGACCGACAGCGATTTTGGCAAGCCGATCATCGCGGTAGTGAACTCTTTCACTCAATTCGTTCCGGGTCACGTTCACCTTCAAGACCTCGGTCAGATGGTTGCACGCGAGATCGAAAAAGCGGGTGGCGTTGCAAAAGAATTCAACACCATCGCGGTGGATGACGGCATCGCCATGGGTCATGACGGGATGCTTTACTCGCTTCCTTCGCGTGATCTGATCGCTGACTCGGTCGAATACATGGTCAACGCGCACTGTGCCGACGCGATGGTTTGCATCTCGAACTGTGACAAGATCACCCCCGGCATGATGATGGCGGCGATGCGCCTTAACATCCCAGTGATCTTTGTTTCCGGCGGCCCGATGGAAGCCGGCAAGGTTCAGATCGGTGACTTGGAGCATGCACTCGACCTCGTTGATGCGATGGTTGCGGCAGCTGACGACAAATATACCGACGAAGAAGTTGACGCGATTGAAAAGGCGGCCTGCCCAACTTGTGGCTCCTGCTCGGGTATGTTTACCGCGAACTCGATGAACTGCCTTGCGGAAGCACTTGGTCTCGCTCTTCCGGGCAATGGCTCGGTTCTGGCTACGCACGCTGATCGAAAAGAGCTCTTCCTTGAAGCGGGTCGCAAGATCGTTGAGATCACCAAGCGCCATTATGAAGGCGAAGAAAAAGGTCTCCTCCCGCGCGAGATTGCAACGTTCGAAGCCTTTGAGAACGCCATGTCGCTCGACATCGCGATGGGCGGGTCGACCAATACAGTGCTGCACCTTCTTGCCATCGCCCATGAAGGCGGCGTGAATTTCACCATGTCTGATATGGACCGTCTGTCGCGCAAAGTGCCTTGCCTGTCCAAGGTTGCGCCTGCAAAGTCGGACGTGCACATGGAAGACGTACACCGCGCTGGTGGCATTATGGGCATCTTGGGCGAACTGCACCGCGGCGGCCTTCTGCATGGTAATGTGGGAACGATCCACTCGAACACCATGGCCGAAGCGATTGCCAAGTGGGACATCATGACAGCCAACGACGAGGGTGTGGACAAATTCTTCCGCGCTGCTCCTGGCGGCGTTCGCACGACACAGGCTTTCTCGACTGAGAACCGTTACAAGGAACTCGACCGTGATCGCAAATCCGGCGTGATCCGTTCGGTCGAGAATGCCTTCTCGAAGGATGGCGGTCTTGCTGTTCTTTATGGCAACATCGCACTGGATGGCTGCATCGTGAAGACCGCTGGCGTGGACGAGTCGATCCTCAAGTTTACCGGCACGGCAAAGGTATTCGAGAGCCAAGACGACGCCGTAAACGGTATTCTGACGAACAAGGTTTCGGCCGGAGAAGTTGTTGTGATCCGCTTTGAGGGTCCACGTGGCGGTCCGGGCATGCAGGAAATGCTATACCCGACGTCTTATCTCAAATCGAAAGGTCTTGGAAAAGAGTGCGCTCTTCTGACTGACGGTCGCTTCTCGGGTGGCACATCGGGCCTTTCCATCGGTCACGTTTCGCCCGAAGCGGAAGAAGGCGGTCTGATCGGCCTCGTCGAAACCGGCGATGTGATCGAGATCGACATCCCGAACCGTACCATCAATCTCGCGGTTGCGGATGACGTGCTTGCAGCGCGCCGCGAAGCCAAAGGGCCGCTCCCATGGAAACCGGTTGAGCCACGTTCGCGTAATATCTCTACCGCGCTCAAGGCCTATGCAATGCTCGCGACTTCGGCGGCACAAGGCGCGGTGCGCAAGCTTCCTGAGTGAGTTTTCGCCTAAGACCAATTGATAAGGGGCCGGCCATTGTGCCGGCCCTTTTGCTATGCGCACACTCTAACTGCAAAACGTACTAGACCGCCACAAGGCGGCATGCTCGGAGAATTGCCATGGCGCACCCCACGCAACACGTTGCACGTGTTCTGGAAGTTGCACAAAGTAGCTCTGCCGCTGCTCGATCGCGGCTGGCTGCGTCTTGGCGACGTTCCGTCGTCAAACATGGCCTTGATCCAGCGGATAAACGCCCTCCGCTGCGCATCGGATCGCAAGATAT
Organism: uncultured Aestuarium sp.; assembly: GCA_964461315.1. Taxonomy (GTDB): domain Bacteria; phylum Pseudomonadota; class Alphaproteobacteria; order Rhodobacterales; family Rhodobacteraceae; genus Marivivens. The sequence continues at coordinate 11,293 of CAYWUN010000060.1, read as the reverse complement.
TGCCGAGCGCCGAGCAGCAATGGAGCAATTCCTCCTTGTCGCCGCGCCTAAGCTCGACACCCTTTTCACATTGGTTGGGAACTCGGGATGCGGCGTGCTTCTGACCGATGCCTCCGGCGTGATCCTAGATCAAAGGTGCAGCGGCGCTGATGAACTCACCTTTCAAGAATGGGGACTTTGGCAAGGTGCGGATTGGAGCGAAGCTCGCGAGGGGACCAATGGTATCGGGACATGCCTTGCTGAGAACCGCCAAGTCATCATTCACCGCGATGAGCATTTTCATACTCGCAACACTGGCATGAGCTGTATGGATGCACCAATCTATGGGCATGATGGTCGAGTTATTGGCGCTCTTGATGTCTCGTCTGCGCGCGCGGATCAGACTGAGAACTTCAATCGCTTAATCGCAGCTATGGTGAGCCAAACCGCGCGCCAGATCGAGGCAGATAACTTCCGCGCCAATTTTCCGAAGTCGCGCATTATCGTGGCACACAGCGATGACAGCGAAGCCGCAGTCCTACTTGCTGTCGACAACGACGACATCGTCATCGGAGCAACGCGCGAAGCTCGCAAAGTTTTCGATCTGGGGCATGAGCCAATGATCCGAGCCATCCCTGCTTCGGACATCCTTGGTCGCGAGACGGGACCGAGCGGTTTTGAAAAGGCCGAGCGCGCGGCAGTCATGCGCGCCCTCGCCCGCGCCGGAGGGAACGCGTCCGAGGCGGCACGCGCCCTTGGGATCGGACGTGCAACACTCTATCGGCGGATGAAGCGCCTTCGAATTCGCGAAAACTAGGCGTGACCTGTCTCAGGCATGAGACAGGTGAGCAATCGTCATAGTTCCCCCCCTCTGCCGCGAATCCAAATCACATCACATCCTCTTGGCATCACCGGATGGAGGATCCGGCAAACAGTAGGGATTCCAATGAATGGTATGTCCAAACTCGAAACGGCTTACCACACTTCGCCGTTCAAAGCCCGCTACGACAACTTTATCGGTGGTCAGTTCGTAGCACCGAACAGCGGTCAATATTTCGACAACATCACCCCCATTAACGGTGAGAAAATTTGCGAGGTCGCTCGCTCGAACAATGCTGACCTTGAAGCGGCTCTCGACGCGGCACACGCGGCCAAGGGAACTTGGGGCAAATCCGCAGCTGCACACCGCTTGAACATCCTATTGAAAATCGCTGACCGTCTTGAAGAGAACCTTGAGCTTCATGCTACTGCCGAAACATGGGACAATGGCAAGCCGATCCGCGAGACCGTGAACGCGGATATCCCGCTTGCGATCGACCACTTCCGCTATTTCGCTGGTGTTCTGCGCGCTCAAGAAGGCACCATGTCAGAAATCGACAACGACACGGTTGCTTATCACTTCCACGAGCCGCTTGGTGTGGTTGGCCAGATCATCCCGTGGAACTTCTCGATCCTGATGGCTGCTTGGAAACTTGCGCCCGCGCTTGCCGCTGGTAACTGCATCATCCTCAAGCCAGCCGAGCAGACCCCTGCTGCAATCATGGTCCTTGTTGAGCTAATCGCTGACCTTCTCCCTGCTGGCGCGCTGAATATCCTCAACGGTTTTGGCGGTGAGATTGGTGCATCGCTTGCGACCTCGAACCGTATCGCAAAAATCGCGTTCACCGGCTCGACCGAAACCGGTCGCAAAATCATGCAGGCAGCGACCGAGAACCTGATCCCAGTTACGCTTGAACTTGGCGGCAAGTCCCCGAACATCTTCTTTTCGGATGTAATGGCAAGCGATGACGCGTTCCTTGATAAGGCAGTCGAAGGTTTTGTTCTCTTTGCCTTTAACCAAGGCGAAGTTTGCACCTGCCCGAGCCGTGCACTGATCCAAGAAGACATCTACGAAGAATTTATGGCGCGCTGCATCGAACGCGTTAAGGCGATCAAGCAAGGCGACCCGCGCGACATGGATACTATGGTAGGTGCGCAGGCCTCAAAGCAGCAGCACGACAAGATCATGTCCTACCTGACGATTGGCCGCGAAGAAGGCGCCGAAGTCCTCGTAGGTGGCGATGCTGCCCGCTTTAACGGCGATATTGCGAACGGCTACTACATCCAACCGACGATCCTTAAGGGCCACAACAAGATGCGTGTGTTCCAAGAAGAGATCTTTGGACCTGTTGTTTCGGTCACGACCTTCAAGACTGAGGAAGAAGCGCTCCAGATCGCAAACGACACGATGTATGGCCTCGGCGCTGGTGTTTGGACCCGTGACGGCACCCGTGCATACCGCTTTGGCCGCGAAATCGAAGCAGGTCGTGTTTGGGTCAACAACTACCACGCCTATCCGGCGCACGCAGCGTTCGGCGGTTACAAGCAGTCAGGCATTGGTCGCGAGACCCACAAGATGATGCTCGACCACTACCAGCAAACCAAAAACATGCTGGTAAGCTATAACCCCAACAAACTGGGCTTCTTCTAAGTCGAAAGCCTAGACTCTCCTCCAGCGGGACCCTTCGGGGTCCCGTTTCCTTTTTCACGTTCCAATTCGCACTGAAGAGCAGTGGCCAAAACGCAAAACACGGCGCTCATGCACCGCGTTCGGGTCGTATCTTGGGAAAATCTCTAATGGCGGACTGGGGAGGATTCGAACCCCCGACCCCTTGATTCGTAGTCAAGTACTCTATCCAACTGAGCTACCAGTCCGCGTTAGAGTGAGGGTGATCTATCCCTAGGCCCAAAGGTTTGCAAGAGCGAAAATGAAAGTTTTTTTCTTTTATTTTCAACGGCCCGAGATTTCTGTTTTCGGAAGAGTGATTCCAAACTCGGTTCCGCTCTCGTCTGTTCGGATCAGATCAAGCGTTCCGCCGTGACCGCGGACCAATTCAGAAGCAATCACGAGCCCAAGGCCCGAACCACCCTTTGCCACACCGCCCTGAAACGCACGAAACAAGTTTTCCTGAGCCCGTTTCGGAAGCCCCGGCCCCGTGTCCGAAACACCGATAAACCACTCCCGATCATTTTCCTCGGCGTGAACGTTAATTTCACCAGGCTTACCAGTGACCATGATAGCCTGTCGCGCGTTGCGAACGAGGTTCGATATGACACGGTAAAGCTGTTCGTTATCCGCGCGCACCAAAAGTCCTGCTGGGATATCCTCAGAAAATGACAGGTCATATCCACCTGCGGCAAGCCGTTCGCCATCGATGACGTCAGAGACAAGCTGCGCCAAGCTCAGACGGAGCAGCGCGGGTGGTGGCTCTTGCGCCTTACCAAAAGCAAGCGTCGTTTCACACAAATGCACGGCACGGGTGATCGAATTCACCAACTTTGGGGCAAGACGCTGAACTGCAGGGTCCTCGGACGCTTCGATACGGTCGACGAAAAGCTGCGCAGAGGTGAGTATGTTACGCAGGTCATGGCTCACCTTTGCGACGCCTTCACCAAGCTGCGCCAGACGTTCACGCTGCTTCAAGGCAGCGGTCAATTGTGTCTGGAGACTCTGAAGAGCGACTTCAGCATCGCGAAGCTCTATAACACCTGCAGTCGGTTCGATGATGCGGCGCGCATCTTCTGGTGCTTCAGCGTAACTCTGCATATGCCGGATCACGCCCTTGATCGGCGAAACGAGAAAGGCCCTGACGGCAAGAAACAGCAAAAGAGCAGTAATCACAGAGATGACGGCCGAAAGAGCAAGAATGTTGACACCATAATCGAGCATCGCGATCCGCAAAGGCGCTTGCTCCATGGTGACCTCGATCAAAAGCCCACCATCCTGAACAGGGTTCCCGATCACCCGAATGATCGGATCTCCACTTTGGGCGAGCGTTGCAAGAGCATCGACAATCAGCGTCCAAGCCGATGGGTCACGCAGATCATAACTTGCCTCGACCGGTTTCGGGATGGGCGACGAAAGTGCGAGCTGACGGACCTCATCGCGCCGAAGAACAACGTTGAAAACGCCTGCATTCGCAAGAAGCTCTGCTTCGAGGTCTTCCGAAATCATATCTTCGGCCAGAAGCGCGAGAGAGGCAATCTGGGCTCGCTCTAGACGCAGCAAAAGATAGTCCTGACGATAACGCGCAACTGAAGGCACAAAAATCAACACCTCTGCCAACATGACAAAGACGGTCGTCAGTATCAAAAATCGCCCTGAGAGCGAGTTGAACATTTTGCCTCCGAGCCGCTAAGGAAGCAGCCTTTGCACCCAGCGCACGATTGTTTTGACCACATCGCTCTCAAAGAGCCTAGGAGAGAAATAGGCACCCGCAGCGCGTTTGTTAATCTCTCCGAGAGTAGGATATGGCAAAACCATACCCGCAATCGCCGACATTTTGAGTTTATTAGAGATTGCGAGCGCCCAAATCCCGATCATTTCACCCGCATCTGCGCCAACTATCGATGCGCCGACAGGCCGACCTTTAACGATCATGACCTTGATGAAGCCCGCGGTGCGCTTGGTCGCAATGGCACGGTCGTTGTGTTCGTAGTCGAACCGAACCACCTCAAGCTTGTCGCCATATTTCTCGCGGGCCTCCGATTCTTTCAGGCCGATTTGCGCGAGTTCGGGGTGGGTATAGGTAGCACGCGGGATATGCGCGTGAGAGGACTTGGCAGGCAAACCAAAGAGCATGGATCGGATAATAACGCCCGCATGATATCCTGCAACAGGGGTAAACTGCATTCCGCCTGCAACATCTCCAATGGCGTAAACACGGCGGTTGGACACAGAGCGAAGCCCCGCATCGACCCTCACGCCTTTGGAATTGAACTCGACACCGCCCGAAGCAAGATCGAGCTTGTCAACGTTCACGCGTCTGCCGACAGCAACGAGAAGGTGGGTGCCGCGAATGGCAGCCTTCTCGCAATGCACTTCAACAGAACCTTGAGCGCTGGATATGTGCGTTACCTTAGACTTTTCGAAAATTTCAACGCCGTCGTCGATCAGGCTTTGTCGCACGATGTCGCGGGAGTCGGGGTCCTCATTTGCAAGAACTTCGCCTGCTTCAATCAGACTGACGCGGCAACCGAGACGACGATGCGCTTGGGCCAATTCCATGCCAATCGGACCACCGCCAATGATGATGAGGTGCTCGGGCTTTTCGCGAAGATCGAAAATCGTCTCATTCGTGAAGAAGGGAACATCGTTCAGGCCCGCAATCGGTGGAACCAAGGGCGAAGAACCTGTCGCAATCACAAACCGCCGCGCTTTGATTCGAGCCTCGCCCGCGATAACGGTCTTGGGCGTCTCGAAACGGGCAAATGCACGAATAACCGTGCAGCCTAGGCCCTCGAACCGTTCTTGTGAATCAACAGGTGCAATCGTTTCAATCGTCTCGCGAACATGATCTTTGGCGGCGGCAAACTCTAATGGTGGGTTCTGGTTGGCCGCCCAAATAAGTGCTTTTGAGGGAACGCAGCCAAAGTTGAGGCAATCGCCACCCATCTCATGCCCCTCGACGAGAACAACACGGGCCCCCATTTGCACCGCTCCTGCGGCGACAGACAAACCGCCGGAGCCAGCGCCAATGACGCAAATATCAGCCGAAATCGTTTTCACTTAGATGACCTTTCCGCCTCGAAGGGATTTAATCAAAATAGGTAGAGCAGCGAGCGCACAAAGCCCCAGAATCGGGAGCAGAATTTGCGGAGCGAAGATAATCCCAAGATCAGGTGTTTCGCCTTTGTCAAAGACATCACCAAGGCCCGCCCCGACAGAGGTGTAAACCAAGGCACCCGGCATGATCCCAAAGAACGTCGAGACGACAAACCGGTGAAGTTTCACAGCCATCAGCGCAGGCAATAGGTTAGCCACAAAAAACGGGACAGCTGGCAAGAGGCGAATGAGAAAGAGCATCTCCCACTGGTTTCGGTCAATTCCTGATTTGAGTCGCTGAATTAGGCCCGAGCTTGAGTCCATTTTGGCAGCCAAACGTTCCCCAAAGCCCCGCCTCGCAGCAAGAAAGATCAAAACCGCCCCAATAGTTGCCCCAGTCATATTGAAGAGCACCCCTGGAAAAACTCCGAACAGGAACCCGCCTGTGAGGGTCGCAAGCGTCGCACCTGGGAGCGAGAAGGTAACCAACCCGATATAGAAGCTGACAAGGGCAAGTGCCGTCAGCGCATAGTTCTCATCGCGAAAGTCCAAGATCGCTAACCGATTCTCCTGTAGCGCCTCGAATGTCAAAACATCTCTGAGCGAAAACGCCCCAAGTACCGCGACACAGCTGATTCCCATCAAGGGTAGCCATTTGGGAAATTTCACGGACATCCGCGTACTCTCTTTCGATATTTTGCCCTAGATGGCCTATCTTTAGAAAAGGTGATAGCCCTGTCACGACGGATTGACCCAATGTTTCAGGACGAGTTTTCACGGTTTTTATGAAAACCTCGGTTCGGACACGTTGACATGGGTCGAGGCCACCTCTATGGCAAGGCTTCGAAAAGTTCATTGGCCTCGAATCCCGCATAATGCGGTTCGGCCCGCAGTTATTCGGAGAGAACGCGATGAAGCGCACGTTCCAACCCTCGAACCGAGTTCGCAAGAACCGTCACGGCTTCCGTGCTCGTATGGCTACCAAGAATGGCCGTAAGATCCTGAATGCTCGTCGCGCACGCGGCCGCAAGGTTCTGAGCGCATAAGCGCTCCGCGTGGTCAGATGACCTCGCTGGAAACGGAAAAAGTTGAAACCGCCGAGGTGATGCCTCAGGCGGTTTTTGCTCTTCCTGCGGTCATAAAGAAACGGTCTGATTTCATTCGAGCATCGAACGCTCGCAAGCAAGGCACGCCCGCGTTCCTGCTCCAAGCCCGATTCCGCGATGACGACGCCCCTTTCAGAGTTGGCTTCACTTGCTCGAAAAAGGTCGGAAACGCGGTTGCGCGGAACCGTGCAAAACGACGCCTGCGCGAAATCGCAAGGCTAGTGCTAAACGGTGCCGGTCAAACGGGCTGGGACTATGTGCTTGTTGGGCGCAAAGACGCGACTGCAACACGCGATTTCGTGCTGCTTCAGAAGGACTTGCGCTACGCCCTTCGCAAGGTTCACGAATGAGCCCCATCGCGCATCTTGTAGCGCTTCCAGTTCGCGCCTATCGCCTCTTGCTTTCACCATGGGTTGGTCATGGATGCCGATTTCAACCAACGTGTTCAGCCTATTCGCTTGAAGCACTTGAGAAACATGGCGCAATCATGGGCACTCTCTTAACGATCCGCAGAATTGGCCGATGCCATCCGCTTGGCGGGTCGGGATACGATCCCGTGCCTGAAAAGACCCACCGACATTAAACAAGCCGCCTGAACTGAGGGCCAATGCCCAAAAGGTTTCTTGCTGCAAAAACACTTCGGGACTAAAGCACTGCCATGCTTGACGAATGCGACGATATCCACCCGCTCTTTCACGGCGCGCCGAAAACTACCGAGTTCAAAAAGCTCCGCAAACGTATCGTTCAGAACGTGCGCGAAGCGATTGAGCAATACGGAATGGTTGAGCGCGACGCTCGTTGGCTTGTCTGCCTATCGGGCGGCAAAGACAGCTACACGATGCTCGCGATTCTTTATGAATTAAAGTGGCGTGGGCTTCTTCCTGTCGATCTTCTCGCCTGTAATCTGGATCAAGGTCAGCCCGGCTTCCCAGCGACGGTTCTGCCGGCGTTTCTCGAAAAAATGGGTGTTCCGCACCGTATCGAATACGAAGACACCTATTCTATCGTGAAAGATAAAGTCCCCGAGGGTCGCACCTACTGCGCCCTTTGCTCACGCCTTCGCCGCGGGAACCTTTACCGTATTGCACGCGAAGAAGGATGCTCAGCCGTCGTTCTGGGCCACCATCGTGACGATATTCTGGAAACCTTCTTTATGAACCTCTTTCATGGCGGCCGCCTCGCGACTATGCCGCCGAAGCTGGTCAACGAAGAAGGGGACCTTTTCGTCTATCGCCCACTTGCGCATGTGGCCGAAGAAGACTGTGAAAAGTTTTCTAAATCAATGAACTACCCAATAATTCCATGCGACCTTTGCGGCTCTCAAGACGGGCTTCAGCGTCAACAGGTCAAAGGCATTTTGGACGGTTGGGAAAAGAATCGACCAGGTCGGCGTCAGGTCATGTTCCGCGCCCTGATGAACACACGGCCCTCACATCTCTTGGATCCAAACTTGTTCGACTTTAAAGGGCTCGAGCTGAACCCAAAAGATCGAGACAATTCGAGCGATATTCCCGACCTTCGTTAACGGCTATGTCAAACTGATGTTCCTAATTTGTCCTAGTCACGCTTGGCTGGGCCAATAGGAAATCAGAATATGAAAAATAAGCGAAATCGCCTCATCGCGGGTGTGCAAACTCTCAACACGACAAAGAACAAGCGGTTCGCCCTGCTTGCATCAATGCCCGTTGGTTTGGGGGTTGCCTATGCACTTGGAGACGCGACCGCTACAGCGGCGGCGGCCGTCGCTTTTCCAGCAGCACTTGCCCTCGGGCCACTCAGCAAAGGCGTTCAAGAACCAAGTAAAGACTGGCTTACCGGTCTGATGCTGCGTGATTGCGCAATTGAGAAACTGGATGAAACCCTAGCCACTTCGGCGCGAAAGGGCTTTGCCACGGGTGCAATCGTCATCGAGATAGATCGCTTTCGTGTCATTGAAGAGAAACATTCTCGGCCCTCGGTCGAACTAATTCTTCGAATTGTAGCTGACAGAATCCGCGCCTCAGTTCGCGAAAGCGATGACGCCGTGCGTTTGGATGGAGCTGTATTTGGCGTTCTTCTTTCTCCAATTCGACGACTGAATCTCGAGGCCGCAATCCAGCTCTCAGCACGTATCCAGCAAGCAATCGCAGCGCCAATTCCAATTGATGGCGCTAATGTCTATCTGACGGCTTCTGCGGGATTCTGCCTTGCCTCTCGGGTTCCAGACCCTACTGGTGAAAAGATTCTTCAGGCCGCAACGACCGCTCTTATCGAGGCCCAGCGCCACAGCCCCGGAGCCATCAGAAGTTATTCCAATGCCATGCAAACGAGAATTACGAGCAGAAGCGATCTGATCGCTCAGGTCAGCGGAGCAATGGAACGCGGGGAGATCAGGGCATTCTTCCAACCGCAAGTCGCCACTAAATTTGGCGAGCTTACAGGCCTCGAGACCCTAGCGCGTTGGAAACATCCCGAACGCGGTTTGATTCCGCCAATTGAGTTTTTACCTGCCCTTGAGGAAGCGGGGCTCATGGATAAACTGGCCGAAATCATGGTCCGAGATGCACTTGGCGCGCTTTATGATTGGGATAGGCGCGGTCTCTATGTGCCGCGAATTGGCGTCAACTTCTCGAGCACCGAACTCAGAGACCCCGGATTGGTCGAAAAGCTCAAACTAGAACTGGAGCGGTTCGAACTCGAACCTTGTAGACTCGCGGTCGAAGTCCTCGAAACGGTTGTCGCTGAACACGAAGATGACCAAGTGATACAGAACTTGTCAAAACTCGCCGAGTTCGGCTGCCGACTGGATCTGGATGACTTTGGGACAGGGCATGCTTCGATCACCTCTATCCGGCGTTATAGTATCGAACGTATCAAGATCGACAGAAGCTTTATCACGCGCATCGACCAAGACGCAGAGCAGCAGAAAATGGTCGCCGCGATCCTCACAATGGCTGAACGTTTGGGTCTCGAAACACTTGCAGAAGGCGTCGAAACCGCTGGTGAGCATGAGATGCTTGCCACGCTTGGATGCGGTCACATTCAAGGTTTTGGAATCGCTCGCCCTATGCCGAGAGAGGAAACTGAAACCTGGATCCGAACACATCTTTCAGCTCATCGCCCCCGACTTCACGCGACTTAGCTTCACAACTGCGTCTACAATGCCCCAAAAGAAGTGATTTTCAGTGAAAACCGCTTGACCTTTGGTGCCCTGACCTATTGAACCGCCCTATCATTTCTAACGCGAAAACGGCGGTTCAGATGGACGATCAGAACAAGAACCTAATCTTCGCGACAGCGCTTAGCTTTGTCGTGATCCTTGTATGGTTCTGGCTATTCCCACCCGAAGAAACGGCAAACACGGTTGATCCGGCAGTTGCCACAGAACAAAGCGTTGCTGATGCAACTCCAGCTGTTGAAACGACAGCTTCCACGGCGACTGATGGCGAAGCTGCCGTTGCCGAGGCTCCCCGCGTCGAGATCGAGACTCCGAACCTTGCCGGTTCGATTTCGCTCTTGGGCGGACGCATCGACGACATCTACCTAAGCCAGTACACGCTGACTTTGGATGAAAACTCAGACACTGTGCGCCTCATGCGTCCTGTCGGCGAAAACGATGCATATTACGCAGCGTTTGGCTGGGCTGCCGCTGAAGGTATCGCAGCAGATGCGGTGCCGGGTCCCGATACTCTGTGGAGTGTTGAAGCAGGTGAAAAGCTGACGCCGACATCGCCTGTGACCCTCGTTTGGGAAAACGGTTCGGGCCAAACATTCCGTCAGACCTACTCGGTCGACGAGAAGTTCATGTTCACAATTTCGCAGTCGGTCGAGAACGCTGCGGGCGAGCAAATCGCGCTACGTCCCTACGGTCTTCTACGCCGCGTGACCGAACCCGATGGCCTCAAGAATTTCTTCGTACTTCACGAAGGTCTTGTGCGCATGTCGGACGGCGTTTTGGAACAGACCAAATATAAAAACATCCGCAAGTACGATGTAAGCGAGTTGGACCAGACCCAAGCTGAGCGTATCGAAGTCGCTGATAAAGGGTGGATCGGTTACACCGACCACTATTGGATGACCACGATCATTCCAGCTCAGGACACGCCGTTCCGCTCGGTTTCCAAATACTTCGAGAGCCGCGATCTTTATCAGGTTGAAGCAGTTCAACCGGTTCAGTCACTTGCAGCTGGCGCTGCGACTTCTGTCGAGACGCGTCTTTTTGTTGGCGCAAAAGAATGGGAAACCATTCGCGACTATCAAGATGAGGGTAACGTTGACGGGTTTATCGACTCGATCGACTGGGGCTGGTTCTTCTTCCTTACCAAGCCGATTTTCTGGCTACTCCACACACTCCATGGCCTCATAGGTAACATGGGTTGGTCGATTGTGGCTCTGACGATCACACTTAAGGCGCTCGTGCTGCCCCTAGCATACAAATCGTATGTCTCCATGGCACGCATGAAAGAGCTTCAGCCCGAGATGGAAAAGCTCAAAGAGCGTACAGGGGATGATCGTGCGGCGCTCCAGCAAGGCATGATGAAGCTTTACAAAGACAACAAAGTGAACCCGGCTTCAGGCTGTCTTCCGATTCTGATCCAGATCCCGATCTTCTTCTCGCTCTACAAGGTGATCTTCGTCACCATCG